>WLHC01000041.1 GCA_009702925.1 Actinomycetota bacterium | reverse complement strand
ATCCAAGCTTCTGTAGTTGGCGGAACCGGAAACGATGTTCTACTTCTTATTGGAATAGCATTTTTATCAATCGGTCTGCTCTTTAAAGTTGGAGCAGTTCCATTCCATTCCTGGGCGCCAGATGTTTATCAAGGTGCACCAACTCCTGTAACAGCATTTATGGCAGCTGCAACAAAAGTTGCTGCATTTGGCGCGATGCTTCGAATCTATTACACAGTATTTGCTAATGCCGAATGGTCTTGGTCGCCAGTGCTGACTGCAATCGCAGTGATCACGATGCTACTCGGATCTCTTGTAGCGGTAACACAACGTGATGTTAAAAGAATGCTTGCCTACTCTTCTATTGCCCATGCAGGCTTTTTACTAACAGGTGTTATTGCCCTTAATAAATCTGGATTAGATGCAACGATTTTCTACCTATTTGCTTACGGAATCACAACAGTGGGTGCATTTGCAGTTGTCACTCTTGTTCGTGATTCATCCGGTGAAGTAACGGATCTAAACCGCTGGAAGGGTCTTGGAAAACGCTCTCCATTTGCCGCGTCAACATTTGCATTCTTTTTACTTGCCTTTGCCGGTATTCCACTGACAAGCGGATTTATTGGAAAGTTTTCAATCTTTTCAGCCGCCTATGAAAGTGGTGCAACTGGGCTTGTGCTAGTAGCCATATTCTCAAGTGCTCTCGCGGCGTTCTTCTATATCCGTGTTATCGTTTTGATGTTCTTTAGTGATGTAAGTGAAGATGGAACGGGAGTTGAGATTCCATCGCTACTGACTCGCTCTACTATCGTGGTATCTGCCGCAATTACTTTAATTCTTGGTGTGTATCCAACGCCGATCATTAACTTCATTTCAGATCTAGCAATCTTCATTCGCTGATGTCTACCTTCGGGATTCCAAATATTGCGCGAAATCTTGATGCGCATTTAGTTGCCCGAATGGCAGAGGTTGAATCCCTGCTACGAAGCCACACAAGAAGTGAGTACCCATTTGTTGATGAAACTGCCCACCATTTGGTCTCAGCTGGCGGAAAACGATTGCGTCCTTTGCTCACTCTGCTCACATCACAATTTGGCGACCCAACTGGTCAGGAAATAATTGCAGCGGCTGTGGCATGCGAGATTACACATTTAGCAACGCTTTATCACGATGATGTAATGGATGAGGCTCCACTACGACGTGGAGTAGAAAGTGCCAACATGCGATGGGGAAATACAATCGCGATTTTAACTGGCGACTTTCTCTTTGCTAAATCTTCTGATCTATTGGCAGACCTTGGACCAGCCGCTGTACGTTTACAGGCAAGAACATTTGAACGACTTGTTATTGGTCAGATAATGGAAACGCAAGGACCAAATCCAGGACAAGATCCTTTGGAGCATTACTTAAAAGTTGTTGCAGATAAAACTGGCTCACTCATTTCTGCCTCTGCGCGTTATGGCGCAATGATCTCCGGTGCACCAAAAGATATTACTGAGACAGTAACAGTCTTTGGTGAAAAAATAGGAGTAGCTTTTCAGTTGGCAGATGATGTTATTGATATTGCAAGTGAATCAAATCAATCTGGAAAAACACCAGGAACAGATCTACGCGAAGGCGTTCCAACATTAGTGACTCTCAATGTTATGAAATCTACAGATTCAGCCGATTCTGAACTTAAGCAGCTCTTGGCCGGACCAATAGAAGATGAAGCAACAGTTCAACAGGTATTAGTTGAACTAAGAACCCACAAAGCTTTGGATGAATCACGTGTGCAATTACATGAGATTGCAAAGCAAGCACGTTTGGCTCTAGGGCCGCTGCCGATCAGTGATGCGACGGGTGCCTTAATGTCTTTATGCGACGCTGTTATTGACCGATCTGTTTGATTTCACTAGATCTACAGCTAGAGCAATGAGTGCAATCCAAATAATAAAAAATCCTATCCAGCGAGATGTTGGCATCGCTTCGTGATAGAACCACACACCACAAGAAAACTGCAATGTAGGTGTGATGTATTGGAGAAGGCCAATTGTTGTAAATGGAAGACGATTAGCTGCACCGTTAAACAGAAGCAGCGGAATCGCAGTTACCGCTCCCGCGCTTATTAACAACAACGTGAGTCCCCAACCAGTTCCAAACTGACCAGTTCCTTGGTTTCCAAGAAATACTAGATAGGCAAGATAGAAAAAAGCAGAGATAAAGGTTTCAATGGCCAAGCCTTCTAAAGCTCCAAGTCCTAACTGCTTTTTAATCAAGCCATAACTTCCCCACGATAAAGCCAATCCCAAAGCAACCCATGGAAGTCGGCCATACGCAATTGTTAGAACAGAAACACCAACTGTTGCAACTGAAACAGAAACCCACTGCAATGGGCGAAGTTTTTCTCTCAGTAAAAAGACACCAAAACCAATTGTGATCAGTGGATTGATGTAATAACCCAAAGATGCTTCAACCACATGGCCATTATTTGTTGCCCAGATATAAACTAGCCAATTAATTGAGATGAGTAAGGATGTTGCAAAGAGTTTGGCCGCAACTTTTGGTCGCTTCAGAGTTACTAAAGTTTCCTTTAAGGCCTTAGTGGCAAACAAAACTATGACGCAAAAAACCAATGTCCAAACAGCACGGTGAGAGACAATCTCTAGTGGATTAGCTGGTTCAAGCAAGGGCCAGTACAAAGGGAATAATCCCCAGAGTGAATAGGCACTGATGCCAAATAAAAGTCCGAGCTTATTTTTAGTCAATTATCTAAAGTTCGTAAATTGAACTGCGAAATCCCAGCTACCATCTTTAATCATTGCCATGGTCTCTTGCAGATCATCTCGACTTTTTGATGTTACGCGCAGTTCATCACCCTGTATTTGAGTCTTAACAGACTTTGGACCTTCATCACGAATCTTCTTTGCAATCTTCTTGGCATTTTCAGTGGAGATGCCTTCTTTTAACGGCGCAGCAATTTTATAAATTTTTCCAGATAACGCAGGTTCACCAGCATCTAAATGCTTAAGGGAGACGCCGCGTTTGATCATCTTGTCTTTAACAACATCAAGTGCTGCCTTAGCGCGCTCTTCTGTGTCGGCTTCGATCAATATCTTTTCACCTTCAAGTTCAATTTTTGATCCAGTGTTTTTAAAATCAAAACGTGTATCGATTTCTCTGACTGCTTGATTAATCGCATTGTCTAACTCCATGCGATCGATCTTTGAAGTTACGTCGAAACTGCTATCTGCTGCCATTTTTGGCCCTCCAATAAACGCGTTTTCAGGTGCTTAAGGTACCAACTTTTCCAAAGGTATAGGATCGCTTTATGTTTAGAGGGAATCAGATCCGTGCAACGGTGTTGACTATCTTTCTCTTTGCGGGGGTATTGATCTTCCACCACGTTGGTGGGGGAGGATTTCAAATCCAACCGACCTTTGCGATCTTGTTCTTCGCATCGCTTCTCTACTTCAGAGTCAAACCGATGCAAGAATTTGCAGGACCCGATTTAGCCTTGGCAATTCTCGTGATTCAAGCCGGTGGTCACTTTATGGTTAGCGCGCCGACAGAACAATCAAATTTGAAGATGGGAATATCCCATCTTTTGGCTTCAATTCTTACCTATGAATTCGCCAAGCACTTCGATCGTGCTACTGCAGCTTACGAGCGAATCCTTTCATATCTATATCCTCAACTTCCCAGCCATTTGCACCTCAACATCAAGGTGCTATTTGTTGCTGTCAACCACCGTTCGACCACGGAAATTTCCGAATTTGTTCGACGCATCATTCGCGAGCGTGCCCCTCCCACTTTCTACTGCGCCTAAGAACTTTGCAAGTCGCGCCTTAGTTCCTGCTGCGCATTTAGCGCGAAAAAAACTATTAAAAGGATATAAATGAAATCTCTATGGAAAAAAACTGTCGTAATTCTTACGGCATCAGCAATCACAATCGGTACAGCAACATCGGCTAGCGCTCATGCAGGCTTTGATACGCGGGGAGTGGTTCCAACAAAAGGAATCTCTAGCGTTATCTTGCTTCGAATCGGCCATGGCTGTGTTGCACCGGATGGAGTAACTAAAGTCGCTACACATGCGTTATCTGCAGTTATTCCAGCAGCACTTCTTGCAAATCCAGCTTCTGCTGCGATGCAGATTCCAGGCTTTAATGCGATTGTCACGCCATCGACTGAAAAAGATAGCGCTGGAGCCGCAATTAGTAACACCATCACCTGGACTGCCAAGGACGATATCTTCGATGTAAATCCTGTTGGATTTGCCGAATTTGGAATCCGTGGCAACTGGGCGACAGCGGGTAAGCACTGGGTTGATACAACTCAGATCTGCCGCATCGCCACCAAGACAGTAACCCCAGCAAAGATCAAAACAGTTACAGATCCTGTAACAAAGTTAAAGATCAAGGCTTGGTTCCCTGCTGTCACCAAGAAGAGCTATCAAGAGTTGAAAATCTCTTGGTCAGTTCGTGACAGCGCTGCCCCAACCGTGCTTTCTGCAGATAAAACTTCAGAAACCGGTCCAGCGCCATCAATCACTATCGCAGAACCTGCGGCCAAGTAAAGTAAACCGGTAAAGGAAAGAGGGCAAGGAAATGAAGTTCAAGAAGTTAGTAATTCTCTTTGCCCTCTTTCTGCCTGGAATTATCTGGCTTTCACCTGTCAGCGCTCACACTTCACTCATTAGCCAAATACCTGTAGGTAACTCGGTAGTCAAAGTCCTTCCATCGGAAGTTGCTCTCACTTTTGATGAAAGTCTGATCGAAATAGGTAACTCAAATGAGATCACAGTTCTCGATCCAACAGGCACAGAGATATCTATCGGGAAGACGAAAGTAGCCAATAACGTTGTCTCTCGCGTAATCGCTGCATCACAAATCGGCGGGAAATACAGCGTTACTTACCGAGTCGTTTCTGAAGATGGCCATGTGGTTTCTTCAACTTATCAATTCACCTTAAAAACGAAAGCAAGCACTCCCACCGCAGAAGCAGATTCAGTTCCAACAGCAAGTGCATCAGAGTCACAGATGCCAATTTCAAATAATGAAGACAAATCGAAGACTGAAGCTCAGTCGCACACCAATCATTCGTTCTGGGGCGATCATGCTGGCCATATTTATATATTTTTAGGTACGCTTATTCTGATACTTCTTTGGAAAAAGTACGCTAAAAAGCGGATTACCTCTCGCTAAAAAATTGAGGTAATCTAACGCCCGCCGTAAATGTTCGACCTTGGCGGGTTGCCCGAGCGGCCAATGGGAGGGGACTGTAAATCCCCCGGCTCTGCCTTCGAAGGTTCAAATCCTTCACCCGCCACCATCTTTTTCTTGCATCCTTTTTACTTGCAGATGGTTCGCAAGTCGACAACTTCCACACCCTCTAATAACATTTGCCCCGGTCACGAGTTCCAGCATCAAGCCCCGGCTAACTGGACGGCAACCCTCCACCGCGGCGGGGTGCTCCGGGTGAAGACCAGGCCGATAGCCACCATCATCGGCAAGCGTGGGTCTAACTAACTGCACTTATCTAGTTAGTTTAGTTAGTGAAGATCCCCTGACACATTAGGAGATTGAGTTGAGCTTATT
>WLHC01000040.1 GCA_009702925.1 Actinomycetota bacterium | reverse complement strand
TCTAAAGAAGAGATTGAGCGCATGATGGCCGATGCAGAATCACATGCCGATGAAGATCGCGCCCGCAAAGAAGAGGCGGAGATTCGTAACGCTGGAGATTCACTTCTTTACTCAACTGAAAAGTTCATCAAAGAAAATGAAGAGAAGTTGTCTTCAGGTGATGCTGCCGAAAAGAAAACAGAGACAGAGGCAGCTCTAGAAGAGTTAAAGACAGCACTTGGTGGTTCTAACTACGAGATGATTAAGTCAGCAACAGAAAAAGTTGCAACTGTTAGCCAAGCGCTAGGTACGGCAATTTATGCAGCAGGTGCTGCAGAAGGTGAAGCAAACTCTGCCGATGACGGCGTTGAAGATGCCGAAGTTATTGACGAGCAAGAAGAACAAAAGGCATGAGCGAGCCAACAGGTGCAGCAACTGAAGATGTAAGTACAGAAACTTCTGTAGAAGATGTTGAAGCTGCTGCACCGGGTCAGGTAACTGATCCGGTTGCAGCGCTCACTGCCGACTTACAACGTTTGCAAGCTGAGTATGCAAACTACCGAAAGCGCGTAGAGCGTGACCGAGCGGTTGCACATGAAAACGCAGTTGCCGCTGTTCTAAGCGAATTACTTGCGTTGCTAGATGACATTGATCGCGCAGAGGCACATGGCGAACTAACTGGTGGCTTTAAGGCAGTTGCAGAACAGTTAAATTCCATTACATCTCGCATTGGTTTAGAAAAATACGGAACTGCCGGTGAAGCATTTGATCCGCAGATTCACGAAGCGTTAATGCATGATGAGCCTTCTGATGTTGCTGTGGCAACTGCAGTTAAGATTTTGCAATCAGGCTATAAGTACAAAGAGCGCATTTTGCGACCTGCACGAGTATCTGTTACCGAACCAACGGGAGCGTAATTTTAAATGGCGGCCAAGGATCTTTACGAAAAGGATTTTTATAAAACCCTTGGCGTAGACAAAAAAGCCGCAGCCGATGAGATCAAAAAGAAGTATCGCGCTTTAGCGCGTGATCTTCATCCAGATAAAACAAAAGGTGATGCAGCAAAAGAAGATAAATTCAAAGCTGTTTCAGAGGCCTACGAAATTCTCTCTGATGAAAAAAAGCGCGCAGAATACGATGAAGCGCGCTCACTTTATGAACGTGGTGGCTTTCGCCCACCACAAGGCGGGGCACAAGGTGCCGATTTTTCAGACATGTTTGGCGGTGGTAACCCGCAAGATATTTTTGCAAATCTCTTTGGCGGCGGCGCCCGTCGTGGACCACGTAAAGGTCAAGATTTACAGACAGAGGCAACAATCTCCTTTCGTGAATCTGTTTTTGGAACAACGTTAGATCTTCGCCTTGCAACCGATCGCGGACTCGCACAAAATATTTCTGCGCGAGTTCCAGTTGGCGTTCACGACGGTGCAAAAATTAGAGTTAAAGGAAAAGGCGCCGCAGGTGAAGCTGGCCCTGGTGACTTGTTTATTTTGTTAACCGTAAAGCCTCATCCAATTTTCTCACGTGCTGGCGAGAATTTAACTTTAAACCTACCTGTCACATTTACAGAAGCAACACTTGGAGCAGATATAAAAGTTCCGACTTTAAGTGGCGATGATGTAACAGTTCGAATTGCACCGGGAACATCAAATGGCCGCACATTGCGAGTAAAAGGGCGAGGAATTGTTAAGGGCAGCACCACTGGAGATTTATTGGTAACAATTCAAGTTCAAGTGCCACAACGCGTAGATGAAAAAGCAGCCGAAGCTCTTAAGCAATTTGCAGAAGCAACAGCTGGTGAAGATGTTCGTTCTGACTTTGTTAAGAAGGCGAAAATATGAGCAACACTTCAGAAAATAACTCAGAGAACACTGTTCCAGCAGATGACGCTGGTGTTTATGTAATCTCTGTTGCCGCCGAGATTTCTGGCATGCATCCGCAGACTCTGCGCCAATACGACAAGTTAGGTCTGGTCTCTCCTTCTCGCACAGAAGGTCGCAATCGCCGATATTCACTTCGCGACATTGCACTTTTGCGGGCGGTTCAAAAATTAGTTGGTGAAGGAATCAACCACGCAGGCATTAAGCGAATCATCGAATTGGAATCGGCAATGGCTAATTTGTCAGTTGAAGTTGCCCAACTTCGAATCGAAGTTGATGCGCTACTAAAAGAGAATCCACCTAAAGGACTAGCAACACGACGCAAGAGCGAAGTAATCGTTTATAAGCAAGAAAAGTAGTTAAGGTTTACCTATGAGCGCGCGCGAAGATTTAAAAAAGCAGATATTAGATAAAGCAGTCGTACATGGGAAAGTCATTCTTTCAAGTGGGAAAGAGGCCGACTACTACGTGGATCTTCGTCGCGTTACGTTGGATTCGGTGGCAGCCCCATTAGTTGGGCAAGTGATGTTGGATTTAACTAAGGATTTAGATTTTGATGCTGTCGGCGGATTAACACTAGGGGCCGATCCAGTTGCAACAGCGATGATGCATGTTGCGGCAACGCAAGGGCGAAAGATTCACTCCTTTGTAGTTCGCAAAGCAGAAAAAGCTCATGGTTTACAACGCCGCATCGAAGGCCCAGATGTAAAGGGCAAACGAGTTCTGGCTGTTGAAGATACTTCAACAACAGGTGGCTCTGTGTTAACAGCAGTTGATGCATTAATCGAAGCTGGTGCAATCGTGGTTGGAGTGGCCGTGATTGTTGAACGTGGAGCAGAACCAAAAATTAAAGATGCTGGATATAAATATCTGGCTGCATATCAATTAACTGATCTGGGTTTATAACTTTAAAACTTACTTAACCTTGTTGCGAGCCTCGCGCTTTTCGGGCCTTTATCACTTCAAGAAACACAGGCGTTAAGCTAATTGCAACAATAACTAGGACAACCAGTAGAAGGTATTTACTGATTGAGACATCAAAGACATCGCCTAATACATATCCCAAACCAATAACAGTCTGTGTCCAGACAATGCAACTAACTGCGTTCCAGAATCTAAACTTTCTCTTATCAATACCAATGACTCCGCAAACTGGAGTAATGAGTGTGCGAACAAAAGATACAAACTTGGATAAAACCAAGGCTTTTCCTACACCGTAGGTAACTAGCCATTTTTCTGCCTTAACAACATTTTTGTGATTAAAGTATCGTCCATCGGGGCGGTCAAAGAATTTTCTCCCATACTTTGCACCAGTCCAGTAAGAAAACTCGCCAGCCGTAATTGCAACAATTGGCGCAAGAATAAATAACAACGGCGCCGAAACCTGTGCATCGCCAAAGACCAAAGCACCAGCGTTGGAAGCTGCAAGACCAGAAAGAAATAAAAGCGTGTCACCACCTGGCAAAACCAGACCAATTAAAAGCCCGATCTCTGCAAAAATCATAAAAAGAATGCCGACTAGACCCAGATTCGAAACAACAACGTTTGGGTCAAAATAATTCATGACCATACTTTAACGGTAGCAATCGGCACAGCATCACCGACGACCGCACCATAGTTGTAAACTAAATGAATGGGCCAAACAAGCCAGTATTCAAAAACACGCGTGGCCGTAACGGTGGCGTTCATAATTAATGGCTTAGTGGTTGGTGCCTTTTACGCACGGATTGCCGACATTAAAATCCAGCTACAGATAACAAATAGCGCGCTGGGCTTAGCACTTTTATGCATTGCAGTTGGCGTTTTGATTGGGCTTGGCTTTTCTGGTCGGCAGTGCGCAAAAAGAGGCAGCGCGCCAGTTGTCATCGCTTCTACATATGCACTGGGAATCTCCGTACTTATTGTTGGATTAACGAACTCATATATTGCACTCTGTTTGGCTTTTGTTGTTTTTGGTACCTTCCTTTCAATTCAAGATGTTGCGATGAATTCACACGCCATAGTTTTAGAGCACGAAGCTGATCGACGTTATATGAGTACTTTTCATGCAATGTTTTCAATTGGCGCTTTAAGTGGCGGAATCCTTGGTGGATTCTTTTCTCAAAGCCAAGTCTCAATTTTTTCACAATCACTATTTATTGCAGTTCTAATAGTGATCTCAAACTTTTTTATCCGTAACACTTTTTTACCTGCCTCCAGTGATCAGCACCCGATAACCGAAAAGAAAAAAACCCGTAGGCCAAGAGTCTTTTTACTTGTCGGCTTACTAGGTTTGTGTGCCGCAATTAGTGAAGGTTCAGCAGGTGATTGGGGAGCAGTCCTAGCTCGCGATACTTTTAATGCAACACCATTTATCTCGACACTTCCTTACATCTGTTTTTCTGCTGCAATGGTTTTGGGACGCCTGATGGGTGATCGATTAGCAGTGCGGTTTGGACCAATGAAGTTAATTATCGGTGGAGGTTTAATTGCAGGTATCGGCTTAGCTTCAGGATTAGTAGTTGGTGGAGTTGGTGGAGTCATCTTTGGTTGGCTCTCTATTGGAATTGGTTTTTCTACCGTGATACCAATGTTGTTTTCACAGGCCGGTGAGATTGCAAAGTCCAAGCCAGAGTTAGATTTTGCTCCTTCGGAAGCGGTTGCAATGGTCTCTGGCATCGCCTACTTTGGATTTTTAGTTGGTCCTCCAACTCTTGGCTTCTTGGGCGACCTCATTGGATTGCGGTGGGCGATGATGGTTCCGGCGATTTTGGCGATCTTCATGGTCTTGGCCGCTAGGCCCGTGTTACGCAATAAATAGGTATCAATTTGCCTTAATCGGCCTCTAGCCCTTTACACTCTGACAGTCTCGCGCCCGACCTTCGATTTAAGGCGCCACTAACTCCAATGGAGGAGAAACTATGCGTGCTTCGAGCACCGTATCACTGGTCCAAGTAACCGGAACAAACTTAATTTATGTATACATTGTTCTGGGTATATCTCTAGCAGCCCTTGCAATTGCATACGGCCTTCGCGCTCAGGTCTTAGCCGCAAGTGATGGCACACCCAAGATGCGTGAAATCGCAGAGGCGGTCCAAGAAGGCGCAGCGGCATTTTTGTCCCGCCAGTTCCGAACACTCTCCTACTTTGTCGCCATTGTTTTCCTTCTTTTGTTCGCACTGCCTGGAGATGCCGAAATCCGTATCGGGCGATCTATTTTCTTCTTAGTCGGTGCAGCGTTTTCCGCACTCGTTGGTTATAACGGTATGTGGCTTGCAGTACGCGCAAATGTTCGCGTTGCAGATGCGGCTCGCAATAAAGATGGACAAAAGGCTGTGCAGATCGCATTTCGCACAGGTGGCGTAGTTGGTATGACCACAGTTGGTCTAGGACTAGCAGGGGCAGCGCTTGTTGTAATTATTTATCGCGAAAATGCACCAGCTGTTCTTGAAGGTTTTGGTTTTGGCGCGGCAATGCTTGCAATGTTTATGCGAGTTGGTGGCGGAATCTTTACAAAGGCTGCTGATGTTGGAGCAGACCTTGTAGGTAAAGTAGAAAAGCACATTCCAGAAGATGACCCACGCAATGCTGCAACAATCGCAGATAACGTTGGTGACAACGTTGGTGACTGCGCCGGTATGGCTGCAGACCTCTTTGAGTCTTACGCAGTAACACTTGTTGCAGCGCTGATTCTTGGTAAAGCAGCATTTGGCGATGCAGGGTTGGTCTATCCATTGATCGTTCCTGCAATCGGAACAATTACTGCAGTAATTGGAATCTTCTTAACTAAATTGCGCAAGACTGATAAGTCAGCGATGACAGCGATCAACCGCTCATTCTTTTTGTCAGCAATTATCTCTGCAGGCTTAACAGCACTTGCAACATTTACTTACTTGCCATCTGATTTCAAACTAATGAGTGGTTTATCAGCAGAGGCAGTTGCAGCAGCAGGAGATACAAACCCACGTGTTCTAGCAATTAGCGCAGTACTAATTGGTATCGCATTAGCTGCAGCAATTCAGGTTCTTACAGGCTTCTTTACAGAAACTGGCCGTCGTCCAGTCAATGATGTTGCAGCTTCATCAGAGACAGGGGCTGCAACAGTTATTTTGGCTGGTATCGCAGTTGGATTTGAATCAGCTGTTTACTCAGCACTATTGATTGCTGCAGCAGTATTTGGTGCCTTCTTGCTAGGTGGCGGAAGCATTGTGCTTTCACTTCTTGCTATCGCACTCGCTGGTACTGGTCTGCTTACAACTGTAGGCGTCATCGTTGCTATGGATACCTTCGGACCAATCTCTGATAACGCACAAGGAATTGCAGAGATGTCAGGCGATGTTAGTGGTGAAGGTGCAGCAATCCTTACAGGCCTAGATGCAGTTGGTAACACAACAAAGGCGATCACTAAGGGA
>WLHC01000004.1 GCA_009702925.1 Actinomycetota bacterium | reverse complement strand
TAGATGGAATCGTTGAAGCAACAATTACAGTCCGATACGCAGATAGATTACGTGTCGTTGCGATTAGGTTCGAAGGCTTAGATCATCGATGGTTGTGCACCACGTTAGAGATGATTTAATTTTATTGAGCTTCTCCATGGCATCGTTTAAATTTCTTTCCAGAACCACATGGGCATGGAGCGTTGCGAGAGACTTCCCCAGTTGTGTGCACTCCAGACTCGTCAGCTGCTGTGTACTGCAAGCCAGATACTGGAAGAGTCTTTGATTCAAGACCAGGTGCAGTAACGGAATTGCTTGAAGGTTCAACGCTGACCTCAATATTGAAAAGAAGTCCAGCGATCTCTTCTTTGATCGCATCCATCATTGCAGAGAATAGTTCATAGCCTTCGCGTTGATATTCAACAAGTGGATCACGTTGGGCCATGGCGCGAAGACCAATTCCTTCTTGTAAATAATCCATTTCGTAAAGATGTTCACGCCATTTACGATCTAAAACGGAGAGCAGAACTTTACGTTCTAGTTCGCGCATTACATTCTCGCCCAGAGATTCCTCGCGCTTGGCATAGGCGCTCTTACAATCTTCGACAACTTGAGCAACTATGAATTCGGTGTCTAAGCCAGCGCGAGAACCGGCTTGGGCAGCTAAATCGTCAATTGAGAATGAGATTGGATAGATAGTTTTTAGCGCCGTGAATAGAGTATCGAGATCCCAATCTTCACCGTATCCATTTGCTGTTGCTGCTTGAACATATGCGGTCAGAGTGTCACTTACAAAAAGTGCGATTTGCTCTTCAATGTCAGCTCCCTCTAAAACCATCCGGCGCTCACCGTAAATAACTGTGCGCTGGCGGTTCATGACATCGTCATATTTCAAAACATTCTTACGCATTTCAAAGTTTTGAGCTTCTACCTGAGTTTGTGCTGATCTAATTGCATTTGAGACCATTTTTGATTCGATTGGCGCATCATCTGGCAGACCAGCTGCTGTTAAGAAGCGCTCAACTAATGCCGAGTTGAATCTGCGCATCAAATCATCTTGTAGTGAAAGATAAAAACGTGATTCACCAGGATCACCCTGACGACCAGAACGTCCACGCAACTGGTTATCAATTCGTCGAGACTCATGACGCTCAGTACCAAGTACGTATAGGCCACCTAAAGAGACAACTTCTTCGTGACCTTTTTCTACGGCAGCCTTCTGTCGAGCAATTTCTGCTGGCCATTCTTTTTCGTACTCAGCTGCATTATCAACTGGTGAAATTCCACGTCGTTGTAATTCGAAATCTGCCATGAACTCCGGGTTACCGCCAAGCATGATGTCTGTACCGCGCCCGGCCATATTTGTAGCAACAGTTACGGCACCTTTAACTCCAGCGCGAGCAATAATCGAAGCTTCACGTTCGTGATGCTTTGCATTTAGAACTTCGTGTGGAACACCAGACTTGCGCAAGAAAGCAGATAGCTCTTCTGATTTTTCAACGCTGACTGTTCCAACTAAAACCGGTTGCCCTTTACGATGACGCTCAACGATGTCAGCTGTAACGGCTGCAAATTTTCCAATTTCTGTTTTATAGACTAAGTCTGGAGAGTCGATACGCTGCATATCTCGATTAGTTGGAATTGGAACAACCCCAAGCTTATAAATCTGATCAAATTCTGCAGCTTCAGTTGAGGCAGTTCCCGTCATTCCGGACAATGTTTCATAGAGACGGAAATAATTCTGCAAGGTTATTGTTGCTAATGTCTGATTCTCATTTTGAATTTCAATGCGTTCCTTGGCCTCTAGTGCCTGGTGAAGTCCGTCGCTGTATCTACGCCCTGAAAGCATGCGGCCAGTGTGCTCATCAACAATTAAAAGTTCACCGTTCATTACTACATAATCTTTGTCACGCTTAAACAGTTCTCTGGCACGGATGGCATTGTTTAAATAGCCAATCATTGGAGTGTTAGCTGCTTCGTACAAGTTTTCGATCTGCATTAACTCTTCAACTTTTGTAACGCCTTCTTCCAATATTCCAACAGTCTTTTTCTTTTCGTCCACTTCGTAATGAAGATCTCTAGTTAACTTTCCAACTAGATTTGCAAACTCTACATACCATTTGGTTGCTTTATCAGCAGGACCACTAATGATCAAAGGAGTTCGAGCTTCGTCAATTAAGATTGAGTCAACTTCGTCAACAACCGCGAAGAAATGATCGCGTTGTACACACTCCTGCAGTGACCAAGCCATGTTGTCACGAAGATAATCAAAACCAAATTCGTTATTTGTCCCATAAGTAATGTCAGAGAGGTATGCCTCTCGCCGTTCAGCTGGTGTCATATCGGCAAGAATTACGCCAACTTTTAATCCAAGGAATCGATGCACGCGACCCATCCACTCGCTATCGCGCTCTGCCAAATAGTCATTTGTAGTAACAACGTGTACGCCTCGACCAGCAAGTGCATTTAAATACGATGGAAGGGTGGCTACTAATGTTTTACCTTCACCTGTGCGCATTTCTGCAATATTTCCTTTGTGAAGTGCTGCTCCACCCATGATTTGAACGTCATAGTGGCGTTGACCAAGAGTTCGTTTTGCCGCTTCGCGAACAACTGCAAATGCCTCAGGTAAAAGATCATCGAGAGTTTCACCCTTTGAATAACGATCTTGAAAGATTGCAGTCTGTCCACGAAGTTCTTCGTCAGACATTGCCACAAATCGCGATTCCTGAGCATTAACAGATTCAGAGATTTTGCTTAACTCGCGAAGGATGCGTCCTTCACCTGCACGCAAAATCTTGTCTACAAAGGCTGGCATCGATATGACCTTTCAGTACCTCAAACTAATCCGGCAAACACTCACTTGAAATTTCAACTGCAGGTTACATATGCAATCTATGGCCCTATCTTAGAGGTTGTGCAACGCAGGCGGTAATCGCCGATATCTGTGCGTGAAATCCTTGGGAATTTAACGCCCTTGCAGCCTCTTTTAAGGTTGCTCCCGTTGTAATCACATCATCGATGAGTAAGAGTTCTCCGCGGGCCATAGCTTTCATTGAGAATGCGCCCTTCATATTTTGTAATCTTTGCTGGCGATTGAGGCGACTTTGATCGATGGTTTTTCCGGTGAGGGTCAAACAATCAAGCATAGGAATTCCTATTTGTTGGGAAATCTGTTCCACTATGTTGACTATAAAACTTCTACCTCGATTTCGAATTGAGCGTTTACTAGAAGGAATTGGAACAAGTCGAATTTTGTTGAAATCTAATTCTAAGTTTTCTATCTGCCATACAATGGCATCGATTAATAACTTATCTGCAGTCGAATCCCCATTTTCTTTGGCCGCCAAGATAACACTTGCTGCCACAGGTGTGTACGAAAATGTTGAATAAACAGATAAATCTGAGTACTTGGTTTTAAACTTTCTTTTTTTCCATTGTGTTAAACAATCAGCGCAGATAGTGGGTGAAAGTTTGTGACAGCCAAGACAACGTGTAGGAAATATGAGTTGTGAAATCTCTTGCAATTTTTGCATGAAATCATTGTCGCTATCATTGAATTGCACCTAGCTATTTCACTTAACTCTGTGGAAATTAGGGCGTGAGATCCTCTGGCTTTAAAGGTATTAGGCGTGAATGAATCGATTGGTTTTGTTTACGTGGCAGCGTTAGAACAAAATGAGCTCCTCTGCCAGGTTGTCCCCAAGCTTCGAGTTCACCGTTGTGCAGACGCGCATCTTCTAGCGCAATTGAAAGTCCAAGTCCTGTACCTCCGCGAGTTCGTGCGCGCGATGGGTCAGCTCTCCAAAAACGATCAAAAACTCTAAATAATGAGTTTTTATCCAACCCAACTCCAAAATCCCTAACTGAAACGGCTACGTCGCTTTCAGATGCTTCAATCTTCACATTTATCTGGATCTCTTCTGCGTGATCAATTGCATTTGTTAACAGATTTCGCAAAATTCGTTCTACCCGTCGGATATCAGCTCGCAACAGGATTATCGGCTCCTTTGAGTTGACATAAATCGCAGTTTTTCGTTGCTTAGCGACCAGGGCCAAATCTTCTACACAACGCTTAGTCAAAGTAACTATGTCAAAATCCACTGCCTCAAGTTGTGCAACCTCTGCATCAAAGCGGGAAATTTCCAACAGGTCCTCTAATAATCTTTCAAAACGGTCGAGTTGAGCTAGTAGTAACTCCGCACTGCGAGCAACTGTCGAGTCAAAAGATGTCTTTGAAGAGTTGATTACCTCTGATGCCATACGAAGAGTAGTTAACGGCGTGCGAAGTTCATGAGAGACATCCGAGACAAAACGTTGTTGCACCTGAGAGAGATTTTCTAGTCGAGCGATCTGTTTTTCAATAGATTCTGCCATTCCATTGAATGCATGACCCAAAATTGATATCTCATCCTGAGAAGTAACTTGCATTCGCTTTCTAAAATCACCAGAAGTAAATTCAGTTGCAATTTGTGCAGCATCGCGGACTGGCTTAAGTACTTGTCGCACGACAAGCCAAGTAATCAAGGTAATTAAAAACAGAAGCAGAATTCCAGCAAATAATAAGTACCTGCTAATTAAATCTAAGGTCTCTTTTTCATTTGCTAGAGAAAAGACCAAATACATTTCATATCCACCAGCATTTGGAATATCAATCTTTTGCCCAACTGCTACACCAGGAACATTTATTCCTTCACTGTATTTCATCTGTGTGTACTCAAAAATTGGAGAAGCAGAGGTTTGAACCTGTATGCGCAAAGTCTTTGGAATCGTTGATGGTTTTAAAAAATTTGTTGCCGTTTCATAGTTTTTAGTGGATGTATTGCCAGGGCTCCTAAGAAAGACAACTTCGCGTGCATTTTCATTACTGGTAAAAGCTGTTGCAGAATTTATAACCTCATCAATAATCTTCTGAATCTGTTGATTGCCTTGATTTTCAGCAAATATTAGTTGATACTCTGCTGTAAATATTGCAGAACGAGCCTCAACAATTGCTGAGTTTAAATTTACTTGTTTGATTCCATCGGTAAGGCGAGAGTTAAGCGCCGAACCCGTAATCCACACTATTCCTAAAGATATTGTTGCGGTCAAAACGATCACCTTAAATGCAAGTGAGTTGCGAATCTTCCAAAGTATTCGATTCATTCTTAGGAGCCGACCAAAACTCCTGCTTTGTAGCCAACACCTCTGATTGTGATTACTAATTCTGGATTTTCTGGGTCATGTTCAATTTTTGATCGCAGGCGCTGTATATGAACATTAACCAGGCGAGTATCCGTTGAATGCGCATATCCCCACACTTCGCTGAGCAGAGCATCGCGCGTAAAGACGCGACCAGGTTCACGTGCTAAAGCAACAAGCAAATCAAACTCCAAGCGGGTCAGCTGAATTTGCTTTCCGTTTCGCAATAGCTGATGTGCTTGAACATCAATTTTTAAATCTCCTATTGAAATAAGCCCTGAAACATCTGTGTTTGTTCGTCGAAGTCGAGTTCTAACGCGTGCAACTAGTTCAGAGGCATGACGAAAAGGCTTGACCATGTAATCATCTGCCCCTGCTTCGAGTCCTTTTACAACGTCTTCTGTCTCACCCTTAGCCGTTAGCATGATGATTGGGACCATGGATTGGGCTCGAATTAATTTACAAACTTCAACTCCATCGATACCAGGCAACATAACATCAAGAAGAATGAGATCAGGTGCTTTTTCACGAAAAGCATCTAGTACCTCATCACCGCGACTAACTAAATCCACATCGATGCCAGCATCGTTTAAAACGATGCTGAGCATCTCTGCAAGATCCTGGTCGTCATCGACGACCATTACTAAGGTCATTAGCTCCCGTGTTCCCAGGAATTCAAATACATATCCTGAGCTGGTGTTAGTACATCAATACGTCCGCCCATGCTGATCAACTTAAGTGCGGCGACTTCCTTATCGATATATGTAGGAACCTCATGCACACCAGGCTTTAGGTTTTTAGCTTCCTTCACTAAGTATTCGGCTGTAAGTGCTTGATCAGAAAATGACATATCCATCACAGATGCTGGATGACCTTCTGCAGCTCCCAAGTTAACTAAACGACCCTCAGCAAGTAGTAGCAAACGTCGCCCATCTTTGAGGACATATTCATCTGTCTGATGACGCATTTTTTCATTCTTTTGCTTTGAGTTTTGCTCCAGCCATGCCACATCAATCTCAATATCAAAGTGTCCTGAGTTAGCCATGATTGCTCCATCTTTCATGACAGCAAAGTGCTCATCACGTAAAACATCGCGGTTACCCGTAACAGTTATGAACACATCGCCGATTTTTGCAGCATCTGCCATTGGCATTACTCGGAAACCTTGCATCATTGCATCTAAAGCTTTTGTTGGATCAATTTCAGTAACGATTACATCTGAGCCCATGCCTTTTGCACGCTCTGCTACACCTTTTCCGCAGTAACCAAAACCAGCTACAACAACAATTCTTCCTGCAAGCAAAAAGTTAGTAGCACGAAACACTGCATCTAACGTCGATTGACCTGTTCCGTAGCGATTATCAAACATGTGTTTTGTATCAGTATCGTTTACAGCAATCATTGGAAACTGCAAAGCCCCATCTTTTGCCATTTGATTTAGGCGAATAACCCCGGTTGTTGTCTCTTCACAACCTCCAGCAATGTTTGGAATCAATTCTTTGCGAGTTGTGTGAAGTGTATTTACAAGGTCACAGCCATCATCAAAAACTTGATGTGGTTGGATGTCTAGAGCAGCGTTAATGTGCTTGTAGTAACCATCACGATCAACCGCGTTTCTGGCAAATACACTAATTCCATATTCATGAACGAGTGCTGCTGCAGTGTCATCTTGCGTTGATAATGGATTTGAAGCACAAAGAGCAATATCTGCTCCACCAGCTTTTAGAACTCGCATTAAGTTTGCTGTCTCGGTAGTTACGTGCATACACGCTGCAATTCTTACGCCAGTAAATGGTTGTGACTTTTCAAAGCGCTCACGAATCTGTGCAAGAACTGGCATGTTGCGCTCGGCCCACTCAATTTTCTTACGGCCTGCAGCGGCTAATGATGCATCTGCAATGTCATGTTTTGGAAGAGTTGCAGTAACAGGAACGTTCATTTGATTCTCCTTATAAGGTATTTAAAGTATTCATTGGATACCTAAGGCGTAGGGCTCTACTGTGCTAGGCGGCTATGTGCATAGATTACTGCCCCAACACGATAAATTCGTAATGGAAAACGGGCGCTAACTTCGAATTAAAGCTAAAACTTGATCTCGTATCGTCTGCATCTGAGCCTGATCTTTAGCCTCAACATTGAGCCTTAGCAACGGTTCTGTGTTTGAGGGCCGAAGGTTAAACCACCAGCTATCACCATTTACGGTTAGGCCATCTAAGTAATCAATCTCCACGGGTGTCGATGAAAATCGCTCTTTAACTAACTCGGTAGCTTTTTGTACATCTGCAACCTTCGTGTTTATTTCTCCACTTTGTACATACCGTGAGTAAGGCGCCAAAAGTGAGGAGATACTCTCTTTACTTGTGCCAAGGGCTGCGATGGCATGCAGGGCTGCTAATGCACCAGAGTCTGCACGCCAGAAATCTTTGAAATAGAAATGTCCTGAATGCTCTCCGCCAAAAATTGCGCCAGTTTCTGCCATCAATTTCTTAATATTTGAATGACCGACCCGAGATCGAAGGCCTATGCCATTGTTTTCAGAGATCACCTCCTGCACCGTGCGAGATGAGATCAAGTTGTAGATTATTTTTGAGCCCGGATTTTGCTTTAGTTCGCGTTCGGCTATTAATGCTGTTAGGGCGGAAGGATTAATCCCTTCGCCATTTTCATCAACTAGAAAACAGCGATCGGCATCGCCATCGAAGGCAAGTCCAAGATCTGCTGAGTTTTCTTTCACAGCCTTTTTCAGATCTACCAAAGTGGATTCATCAAGTGGATTTGCCTCATGGTTTGGAAAACTGCCATCTAATTCAAAGTACATAGGAATCACTTCGCAGTTGAGTCTGGCAAAAATTGCAGGAGCCGTATATCCGGCCATACCGTTTCCAGCATCAATAACTAATTTCAGTGGACGAATTTCACGAAGTTCAACGAGAGTTAACAAATGATCTACATATTCTTCTAACATGTTTTGATGCTTTTCAATGCCTACATTTCTAAGTGTGATTGGTGAGCCTTCTCGAACGAATTTTTCAATTGTTAATAGTCCTGATTCCTTGCCTATGGGACGTGCCTGACTAAGGCAGAGTTTTATTCCGTTGTACTCAGCAGGATTATGGCTTGCAGTAAACATGGCACCAGGTAAACCAAGTTTACCTGAAGCAAAGTACATTAAATCTGTAGATGCTAAGCCAATTCGAATTACATCCATCCCTTGAGAAGTGACTCCTGCTGAAAAGGCTTCAGCTAATAATGGTGATGAAGGACGCATATCTTCACCAATTACTACTGTTGCGGGTTCGCGTTCAATTTGTAAAAAGCGGGCAAAAGCTACGCCTGTTTCAAATGCAAAATCAGAGTTTAATTCACTATCAACAAGCCCACGGATATCGTAAGCCTTAAAGACATTTGGTGAAATATCCATTAATTAATTCAATTTGGTACAGAGCGTAAATGCCCGCGACGGCCTAACTGTTGTCCTAATGGAGCTGCATTTTTTACAGAATTTTTTTCTACGGTTTGTATTGCAACTTCTCTAACTGCATCTGCAATAACCATAAGATCATCATCACTTGGGCCAACATCTTCATTTGTGATCTCAGCTTTAATCACATTCCAACCATTTGGAACTTTTAATCTAGTTCCATGCAAGACGCAAAGATCATATGCATGCGGCTCTGAGTACGTTGCAAGAGGGCCGACTACCGCCGTTGACTCTGCATAAATATAGGTCAAGGTCATGTTTGCAAAAGATTTACAACCAGCTCTGGAGCAACTACGCCCACCTTGGATTCTCATGAACTTAAGGTTAGTGGGATGGGATAAGAAATCTTGGGATTATCAAGGATTTAATACTTGAATGTTTGAATCTGGGATTTCTATCTTTGCCAATTCACTTCCAATTGCAAAGGGGAAGTATCCAATCCCATTTACAGAAGTCACGATGGCGCCCGCAAAAATGCCCTTATTGACCTTTGTGATTGTAAGAGAGCGGGCAGATGATGGGGGTTTCCAGGTCACAATGTCATTCCCGGCCACGCTTTTGCTTACGGTTTTTCCATTGACCAACGTTAGATCAATCGAAACATTGACCTGCTCGCCAGCGAAAACAATTAATGGTGATAACCCAGTTATCGCCATAGTTGACTTGGAAAGCTCGGGAGCTGGCGTACTCCAGACATAATCAGATTTTCCAGAGGCAGTAATTCTAGTTTTTACAGCCGCCACAATTGGTTCTGTTGCGTTGATTCGAATCGCAAACGCTTCTGATGAGGCTTCTGGTTTTAAAACAAACTCTGTGACTTGACCCGCTGAAATTAATCGCGAGTTAAGACCTACTGGGATAAAAACACCGTCAGTTGATAGAACTTCCACTGTTATATCTGCATCAACCTGTCCTGGTGCTAAAACTCGAATTGTGTGGCCTTGTGAGATTGTTTGACCTCGTGAAGGTTTTTGAGTTGGTATAGCTGGAATAGTTATCGACTTGCTTGCAGAACTTACTGAATTTATTAGGTCCCCACCAATACTTCGCAGACCTTGACCCTGCTCATCTAGCATAAAGGAGTTTACGCGCCCTGATTGAGGCTCAACTAGTAACGCTAAAGCTTTATCACCTGGTGCAAAGGAATCTACTGCTAACACTGAATAATTCTTCGCCTTTACATTAATGGTTTGCAGCTGTTGTTTACCATTTTCAGAAAAAGATTGAATATCAACAATAGAGTCACTGAGCCCAGAGTTGATAACAACCAGACGTCCCTTCGTTGTTACATCGGCGCTTGCACCGACAAACCACTGTGAAGTTACGGGGCCAACACAAAGGGCTGCACCACCCCAACGACCTGCACGGCTTTGCCAAACAACTGGCGTAGTGGCTTCGCTGTTAACCAAGAGGGAGTCAGCGATAACTGGGAGCCGCAAGAGTTTTACAGCAGAGGTTTTTGCAGTTCGATCTTGCAACCTTTGAAATTGAGTCTTTGTTGATCCTAACGAAATCTGCGAAGACAAACCTGCCAGAGTGGGTGGGCAGACAACAGCTGGAAAAGATTCGGTATAAGTCTTAGACGATGTAGTTGCATCAACAAGGTTTGCTAAACCAAATACGATTAAAAATATTGTGATGAATTGGATTGGCCTAGTTAGCTTCATGCCAGCTCCTTATCGGATATTTCACGCTTTCGGCGTCCGCCAGGAAGGGCTAATACAAGAAGGGTGACAAAAAAGATCAGCTGCAATGAGATCCATCCACGACGAATTGTTCCATCGTGAATGAGGGAAATTTCACCTGGCTGTTCCACTTTAAATGTTGGTAGGCCCTGTTCATTTTTACTACGTTCTAGGCGATAACCATCTTGGAGTACTTGCCAAGAACGATTATATGTTTCAGTCAATATCAAGGTTCCTGCAGAAGGTAGATTTGTTCGCGCTCCCTCAATACCAGATTCTAAAAATATCGTAGTGCCGTTTTCGGTCTTGAAAATGAGCCGTCCTGTTTCTCTTTCTACTTGCCAAACAACACCGGCAGATGTCTCAGATGTTCGAGTAAATCCCCCAAGGCCATCAATGGCTCGAATCGTTTCTTTCTTTATTGGTGCTTTTGCAAAAACATATTTAATTCCGTAATCACTGAGGGTAGTGCTACTTGTTATACCAGAGCCATCAATGAGCCCAAGGGCGGCCTGTGCAATCGCATCAGTCAGTTCTGGTGCAACATCAGGATCGCTCATGGAAATATCTTTACCACGTGAAATAAAGAATTGAATCTTCCTTTCATTTCCTGATTTCACCTCTCGTAAAACTAAGATTTTGACATCGCCCTCCACATTTAAAAATGCTGGCATTACTGTTGCACGATTGGCTTGGACGAGAGATTGGGCCCCAGTTGAAACTGAATATGCCGATGCTAAAACACCATAGACAATAGTTGTAAACAATAAAAAGGCGGCTAAATAGTGTCGATAATGAATATGACTTAACACCAGTGTTGGGCGCAATCGATCTAACAAAACTGTACCCGCGCAAATTGCTGCCAAAGTAGCCAGTGCAATGATTGGTCCGGCCCACGCCTTTGTAGATGCTTGGTTACCGTGTGTAGAAATATCGATTGAACTTATTACCGCAGCTAAGGCCAGTAGTCCGACACCATACTCTGCCATCCTGCGGGCATTTGTTGAAGAAAACAATGAAACAAATAAAACCAACAAGATTGGGCTGACTAACCAGATCGGTAGAAATCCACCAGGATCTCCCAAAACAGTTTTTACAACTCCGGCACCTGGAATTGCAATGCCTGGCTCAACTAAGAATCGACTTGGTTGAACTATTGCCTCTAGTGAATAAGGAATGTTAACTAAAAAGGGTACTAGCACCACAACGGCACGCTTTTTGAATCTATTTGCATAGAGTTGATCATTGGCCAAGCGTGCATGCTTTTCGTAATCTGAAATTGAAATAGTAATCAAGGCAATAATTGCAATAACAAAGGCCATTAATGTAAAGGCGTAGAGGATTGACAGAAGTGATGCAATCCCAAAAATCTGTCTCCAATTAATTTCTTCAATCGTTTCCCACTTATATATAGATGTTGCAACAAATGGAGCAAGTGCCAAAATGACTAGCGTTGCCAACCTTCCAGAACTGATTGCGGCAAGAGTTACTGGGGAAATTGCGTAAAGAAAAGCCGCTGGAATTGAAATCCATAGGTTCTGAGTTAGCTTCTTTAGTAAATGCAATGCCGACCCCATAATCAATAGAGGCGCAACTAAAAACAAAAGTGTGACAAAAAGGGATGCATTACCAAGTGTGAAGATTGACCCCATTGCAATTATTGCAACCCACGTTGGTGTTGCACTTGATGAACCCATTCCAACTTGATGCCACGATTCAAAGTAGGCGCGCCATAAATCTGTTGCTCCCTCAGGTGTTAAGGCAAGTGCGCCTCCGACAAGGTCGCCAAATCTCTGTCTTGAATTAAGCAAAGTAATTAAACCGAGAGTGAGAAATCCTAAAATTTCTGGTCTCTTGAAAAACTTTGCCCATTCATTTCTCTTTACTGGCGTGAGGAGATCTTCATCTTCTTCATTTGATTCTAAAACAGATGAGGTTTGGCTTACTTGCTCATGGCGGAAAAGCTTTGATCTCACAGTTTCAATTACATGTTCACTTCCATGACGAATCTGTGACCAACGAGGCGGAATGTAGGCGGCAACAACTCGCGATGAAACAAATCGATGTTTTTTCCTAATCCTTCGAGCTTGGAGAATTCGTTGCGGTTTAATCAGTAAGGTAGAAATCGCGAGGACTTCATCTCCTGCATAACCAGGCAGTTTTAAAAGTAAGTATCCGATAGCTCGGGCAAATGCTGAACCAAGAAGTTGAATGATCAACCAAGGCAGCATCCACCATGATGAGTTAGCCAGAAGTACATAGGCGGCATTTCGTCGATCAAGTAAAAGTGGGCGATGCAAGAGTGCGCCTTCAACATCAACTATTCGCCGCTCGTTTGCTGATGCTTGTGCGTGATAGGTAACTGCATTTGTTGCAGCTAAAACTGAGTGCCCAGCTATTCGAACACGCCATCCAAAGTCCACATCATCCCTAAACAGAGTCAGATTTGGATCTAGTCCACCAAGTTCTTCAAAAACATCTCGTCGTATTAATGCACCTGC
Organism: Actinomycetota bacterium; assembly: GCA_009702925.1. GTDB lineage: Bacteria > Actinomycetota > Actinomycetes > Nanopelagicales > Nanopelagicaceae > Planktophila. The sequence continues at coordinate 37,057 of WLHC01000004.1, read as the reverse complement.
GGTGCTAACTGCCAATACATCATGATTGCCATCATGTTGGCCTTGGTCATACTCATTAGTTTCAAGACCAGTCCATCGTGCACCATTGCCAGCAATACTGACTCCAGCTTCAAGTAAGTGTGTTCGATCATGCCAACCAAGAAGTTTGGGTCCAGCCATAACAACTTGTGGACGATCTTGTACTGCATCAAGTAGTTGTGCGAGCGCAGTTGGTGCTGGAGCGCAGTCATCATGGATCAACCAGATCCACTCATCTGACTGACATTCAGGCAAAGTTTGCATTGCAAGAGAAACTGCATGGCCATAGCCAACATCTGGCTCGGTTGTTATGAATGGAATTCTTGCCGACTTCAATAGTTTTGTAGATGAATCGGTTGAGCCTGTATCGATTGCAGAGATAAAATCAATAGGTCGAGTTTGTGAACCTAGCGCTGCAACAACTTCAGGTAACCACAATGCTCCATTGTGTGTAACAAGTACCGCGACAACACGAAACTTATCTTCGACAACTTTTGCGGCCATGAATACACCTCGCTATCTCAAAAGAGACTCGCTACCTCAAAAGAGATAAGGGAAAATGAACTTTATGCAGATCGGCGCTTTAAGCGGCGGCGTTCACGTTCTGAGAGTCCGCCCCAAATTCCAAAGCGTTCATCATGTGCCAGTGCATATTCCAAACACTCTGCACGAACATCACAGGAAAGACATACGCGCTTTGCTTCGCGAGTTGAGCCACCTTTTTCAGGAAAAAAAGCTTCTGGATCGGTTTGTGCGCAAAGTGCGCGCTCCTGCCATGAGAGCTCCATGTTTTCGCCAGAGGCAAGAGTAATTGTTGGACCGGACGTGGGGATCTGGCCGGAAGAGGCTGCGGGTTGGATCGGCATAGGCTCGATTCTCCATTAGCTTTCGTGATCTCATCCCTTGTGGACAAGAGTTCTTATAGGTGAATTACACGCGTGTAACTCGCTTATGTCAAGCCCGCAGGCATGAAATGGGCGACTCTGGAAGGGTTAAAGCCGCTCTATCCGAAGGGAATTGAGCTGAAAATGAGCGTGATTTTTAGCATAACTCGTACAAAAAAATAATGTCTAGGGAATTGGAATTATTTCATCATTTGTGACAAATGAACTCACAATTTTTGCACCATCTTTCACCTTTGTTCCTCTTGAAACATAGGAACCACTGATCTGTGCGTTAGATCCGATGTAACAGTCGGATTCAATTATTGAGGATTCAATCATGGCACCTGCTGAAATCTGGCTGTTCGCGGAAATGCTGGTGCCACCCGTAAGTCGGGCAGTTGGATCAACTTTTGAACCTGGCATTATCAAAAAATCACCATTGCGTTTAACAATTTCAATCGATGCATCCATAAGTGCATGAGGAGTTCCAATATCTACCCAGTAAGCACTATCTACATATCCGTACATCGCCGCCCCGCTAGCAACTAGAGCAGGGAAAGTTTCTCGCTCAACTGAGACGACTGTATCTACCGGTATTGATTCCAAAACGCGAGGGCTAAACACATAGCATCCAGCGTTTATTTGATTGGTTACTGGCTGCTCCATTTTTTCAAGAAAAGCGGTAACTCGCCCATTGGACTCAGTTGGAACACATCCAAATGCACGGGCATCTTCTACTTTCGTTAGATGCAAGGTGACATCGGCATCATGTTCTTCATGTTGGTGGATCTGCTCAGTGAGATTATGAGAGCTAAGGACATCACCGTTTAAGATCACTATTGATTCTGATGAGCTGATTAATTTCGCAGCATTTCGTATCGCTCCCCCAGTTCCTAATGGAGATTTCTCAACAGCATATTGAATCTGCATACCCCACTTTGAGCCATCTCCGAAATATGGAGTGAACAACTCTGCTAAATACGATGTTGCAAGAACGATTCGAGTAATACCTGCAGCTTTTGCCATGTTGAGTTGATGCTCTGTGACAGGAATTCCAGCCACAGTAAGCATTGGCTTAGGAGTGTTTTTCGTTAATGGCATTAGTCGAGTACCAAAACCACCGACAAGTAATATTGCACTCGCCACAAACTTAGACCTTTAAACGTGTAACAGCGTCAGCAATTTGAGCATCGGTTGCAGTCATTGCCACACGAATATGTTGCACCCCTGCCTGTCCATAAAAACTTCCGGGTGTAACCAAAATACCAAAATCAGCCATCCAGTCAACGCTTTTCCATGCATCTTCATTTCGAGTACACCAGAGATAAAGACCCGAATCGCTATATTCAATTGTGAATCCATTAGCAGCCAATACCGGGCGAATTGCATCTTTGCGGGCGTTATAGCGATCTCGCTGCTGGGCTACATGTGCCTCGTCAGATAATGCAATAGTCATAGCTTTTTGAACTGGCAGAGGAACAATCATGCCAACATGTTTACGTATCTCTCGAATTCTAGAAATCAGTTCGCTATCGCCAATCAAGAAGGCGGCTCTATAACCAGCCATCGATGAGCGTTTTGACAACGAATGTATGGCAAGAATTCTTGAGTTATCGCCCCCTGTCTGTGACAGGACGGAGAATGATTGTGCTGTGTGATCAAACTCTAAATAACATTCATCAGAGATTAAGACTGAATTATTTTTTCGAGACCACTCAATGCATTTTTTAATCTCTTGCTCACTATGGACTCGTCCAGTTGGATTTGAAGGCGAGTTCAACCATGCAAGATCTGCATCGGGCCAAGTAGATGCGTCGATCCCAACAGGAATCGATTGAGCGCTAGCCATTACTGCGCCCACATGATACGTAGGATATGCAAGTTCTGGAATTAAAACTTTGCTTGCTTCAATAATAGTTGGCAGCCATGCAACCAACTCTTTCGATCCAATAACGGGAAGAACATCGAAATCTCCAGTTGCTCCTAACCGTTGGGTAGCCCATTTTTTAATTGCGGCACGCAACTCTGTTGTCCCTGCTGTAAATGGATAGCCAGGTGAGTTAGATGCATCTCGAAAAGCTTTTTGAATGAACTCTGGAGTTGGATCAACTGGAGTTCCTATGGATAAATCAATAATGCCATTGGGATGGGATCGAGCTTTGCTTTCAAAGGGTAACAATGCATCCCATGGAAAATCTGGGAGCTGTTCTCTCAATTTTTACTCGCTCTTAGGTGGAAGAGCGGAAACAATCTGATGATCGCTACCGGTTGCTCCAACTTTGCTTGCACCACCTGGCGAGCCAATCTCAACAAAAAATTCTGTATTGACTGCCCCAAACTCTTTCCATACTCCAGGAACATCATCTTCATAATAAATTGCTTCAACTGGACAGACTGGTTCGCACGCTCCGCAGTCCACACATTCATCTGGTTGGATATAAAGCATGCGGTCACCCTCATAAATGCAGTCCACAGGACATTCCTCGATGCAGGACTTATCTTTAACATCGACGCAAGGTTGGGCAATCACATAGGTCACAACAGGCCTCCAGATTTTATGGTGCTTTGAGTGGCGCAATTCTAACGCGTACTTCACCTACATCGCCAGATTTGCTTGTTCGGTTTATCGTAGGCACATGCCCACGGAGCTAGAGTCCACCTTTACTGCCCTTGTTGGAAAAAGGGTGAGTATTCGTTTACATGATCCCGAAGGTGGTTTTCGTGACATTGTTGGATACCTTGAGAGCGCTGCTTCACTAAGAAATCGACATGGGGAGTTAATTGAATTCTCTCATGATGAGATTTTTATCTGGAGAGAGGTCGTAGTAAAGAAATGACCTTGCGTTTATATGACACCAAATCTCGAGAGTTAAAACCGGTCGCCACTCCAAATGGTGTTACTTCCATGTATTGCTGTGGCCCTACGGTCTATAGAGATGCACATGTCGGAAACTTAAGAACATTTCTGCTAGCCGACTTGATTTCACGTGCCTTAACTTTATCGGGTGTTGCGGTAACTCTGGTTCAAAATATTACTGATGTTGGGCACATGAGCGAGGATTTTCAAGAAGATGACAAGATTTTAACCCAAGCCTCGATTGAAAAAATTGACCCTTTTGAGATTGCCAGAAAGTATGAAGGTAATTTTCATAAGGACCTTGCTCGCTTGAACATCAGACCAGCAAATCTTTATCCAAAAGCCAGTGAGTCAATTGAGATGATGCAATCGATGATTGCGGAGTTGATAAAAAAAGACGCCGCCTACGTTGGAAGCGATGGATCTGTCTATTTTGATGTTCATAGTTCTAAAAGTTATGGAGAGTTAAGTGGTAATCGACTTGATGCGCTTAAACCTGGACACAAACATGAAACTTCTGAAGATAGCGCCAAAAAATTTCACGCGGATTGGGCGTTATGGAAAGCAGCTGGCAATAGATCACAGATGGTTTGGCCATCACCATGGGGCTTGGGGTTTCCTGGTTGGCATATTGAATGTTCTGCGATGTCATTGAAGCTTTTAAATAGCCATGTTGATGTACATGTTGGAGGAATTGATCTTCGATTTCCACATCATGAAAATGAACGTGCTCAATCAAATGCAATTACTGGCAATGAGAGTGTTGATATTTGGGTACATGGGGAACACCTCTTGTTTGAGGGACGAAAAATGTCGAAGAGTTCGGGCAATGTTCTTTTGATTCAGGACGTTATTGACCGGGGAATTGATCCAATTGCGCTTCGGCTCTGCCTATTAGAAAACCGCTATCGATCACAGATGGATTTAACGTGGAAATCAATTGAGGCTGCTCATGAACTTCTTCTGCGATGGCGTGGAAAGATTTCTGTATGGGCCATTGAAGAAGGGCTCCAAGACACAACCGAAATTGACCCTGAGATTGAGTCAGCAATTGAGAACGACCTAGATACACCAAAAATCCTTCTGCGCTTACGTGCGATCGAAAAAAGTGAACTCAAAAATAAACGCGTTCTATTTATGTATGCCGATCAGATTCTTGGCTTGCAACTAGATGCAGGGGTAAAGGAAAAAACACTTACAGCTCAGATGAAAGATCTATTGGAAGCACGCTCTATTGCTAGAAATGAGAAGCGATGGGCAGACAGTGATCAACTACGAGTTAAATTAGAAGAGCTTGGTTTGATCATTAAAGATACGCCAGAGGGACAAACCTGGTCATAACTTTCACGGCAGGTCTGCAATGAAATTATGCAGAGAAGTAAGTCGTTAATGCTCTAGAAGTTGTGACGCCTAAAGTGGCATGATGATTGCAATTATAATTGCGATGAATCCAATGTTTAATAGAGATGTTCCTAAGCCATCGCCTTGAATTAAATACTCATCGTTTAATCCAGGAAATCCTGCTCGCAGAACTACAAAACCCCACACTATTGCAACAATAAATCGATACGTACGGCCACCCCATTTTCGACCGGAGGCCCAAACACCAAAACTGGTTCCCACAATGGAGATAAAAAGTCCAAAGGGAGGATACAAACTATGAACAAACACAGAGCTTGCACCCAATGCCAACCCTAAAAGTATGGAGTAGAGATATTTCATTTCAAAACTATTCCTGAGGCTAAATCTGTTTCACGACCTTGCTCATCAAAAGGCGCACTTTTTTCACCTTTAACTAGTGTGTAGTACTCGTCTCCCCAAATCTGCAGACCTAAGTTATTTGAAAGAGCAAAGAATGGACCGTCTAAAGCAATTTGAGTTTCATGTGCTTTCATTGCGGCAAGCTTTGAATCTACAAATTTGCTGCCATCTACAAGAGTTGTTACTAGTGAATCATCTTTGGCAAATGGAAGGTCATCGACTGTTTCTGCACCAAAGAAATCTGAGCCAATCTCTTTCATTTTTGCAATTCCCTGAGCTAATACCGATTTCGGCATTGTGTTCCAATAAATTTTCTGAATCTGCCAATTGGCAACTTCTGAAGCGCGCATTGCGATCCTGTGTGCCTGAATATGATCAGGATGACCATAGCCACCAAATTCATCATAAGTAATCATTATGTGCGGCTTAACTTCTTCAATTATCTCCACTAAATACTGCGATGCCGTTTCAATGTTTGCTTGCCAAAAAACATCGGGATTATTGTTTGGTTCAGTCCCCATCATTCCACTGTCGCGAAACTTAATTAACGGTGCGCCCAGAAATCTGAAATCGGTAATACCCAGTTCTTTCATTGCTAAAGAGAGTTCACCTTCGCGATGTGTGCCAAGTTGATCTTGATCACCGCTTGCAAGGTGGGCAAGTCCAGGTACCAGTACTTCTCCTTCTTCGCCTCGTGTGCATGTAATAAGGGTTACACCTGCACCACCGGCGGCGTACTTGGCCATGGTTGCCCCATTGTTGATAGTTTCATCATCAGGATGTGCATGTACCAAGAGAATACGAATTCCTTCATATGTGCGGTTCATAATAGGTAATTCTGCCGTAGGATTGCGCAAATGAGTAATGCAGAGATCGTTAATAAGTCGCGTTTGCCTCGAGATGAGCGTCGAGCGTTATTGCTATCGGCGGCTTTAGAAGTTTTTACTACCGCTGGCTATCACTCTGCTGCAATGGATGAGATTGCAGATCGCGCAAAAGTCTCAAAGCCTGTTCTTTATCAGCATTTTCCATCTAAGTTAGATTTGTATTTGGCAGTACTGGATCTACACATTGACTCATTAGTATTTGAAATCCAGAAAGCTATCGCATCGACACCTGATAACAAAGATCGTGTATTTGCAACAGTTAACACCTATTTTTCCTTTATTGAAAAAGAAGGTGAAGCTTTTCGACTCTTGTTTGAAAGTGATATGAGTGTGGAGCCTCAGGTTCATGAACGCCTCAATCGCATGACATATGACTGTGCAGCAGCAGTTAGTGCTGTCATCGCAATCGATACTGGCCTATCAAAAGAGGCGTCAATGCTCATTGGAGTTGGAATGATTGGATATGCCCAAGTTACGGCGCGTCATTGGTTGGAGCGCGATAGCAAATTAACCAAACAAAATGCAGTTGAATTAGTTCATAACCTCATGTGGCGAGGCATTTCGGGTTTTCCCCTCAATTAAAGCCGATAGGATTAGCTCTATGGGTTCCAATTTAAATATGCGAACAATCCGTTGCGGCGCTTTTTAACGTGACATTAACATTTGCAGAGCTTCCACTACGTAGTCAAACGATCGAAGCCTTACATGCTCATGGTTTCCTGGCACCTTTTGCGATTCAAGAGATGGTTCTTCCAATCGCTTTGGCTGATGGAGATGTGATTGGCCAAGCAAAGACTGGAACGGGTAAAACTCTAGCTTTTGGAATTCCAGTAATCGAACGCGTTATCGCGCCGAATGATTCTGAATGGGAAGCTTTTTCAAAGAAGGGTTTACCTCAAGTTTTAATTGTTGTTCCCACTCGTGAACTTTGTACTCAAGTAACAAGAGATATTGAAGAACTTGCTTCAAACCGTGGAATTCGAACCTTAGCCGTCTACGGCGGACGAGCATTTGAACCACAAATCGAAGCTTTACATGCCGGTGTTGAGATTGTTGTTGGAACACCTGGACGTTTGCTTGATCTATCTCGCCAAGGTCAACTAAAACTAAAGGATGTATCTCGCCTGGTTTTAGATGAGGCTGATGAGATGTTGGACTTGGGATTTTTACCAGATGTTGAAAAGATTTTAGCCAATACTCCAAACCGTTCGCAGACTATGTTGTTTTCAGCAACAATGCCGGGAGACATCATTGCTTTGGCCCGTAGGTTTATGAATCAGCCGATTCATATCCGTACGCAAGACAGCGAAGATGAAGGAGCAGTTGTTACACGTATTGCACAGCATGTTCTGCGTGCACATGCGATGGATAAGATTGAAATGCTTGCTCGAATTTTGCAGGCAAATGGTCGGGGTCCAACAATGGTTTTTTGTCGCACAAAACGAACAGCGCAAAAAACAGCTGAAGATTTACTTGAGCGCGGATTTAAGGCAGCACCAATACATGGTGACTTAGGTCAAGGTGCACGCGAAAAAGCATTGAGTGATTTCAAGGCTGGAAAATCTGATGTGCTTGTTGCAACAGATGTAGCTGCCCGCGGAATTGATATCGATGGAATAACTCACGTTATTAACTACCAATGTCCAGAGGATGAAAAGACTTATGTTCACCGAATTGGGCGAACTGCACGTGCGGGAGCCCATGGAATTGCTGTGACATTTGTGGACTGGGATGAACTTGCCAGATGGAAGATGATTAATACAGTTTTGGATCTTGGACTTGCCGAGCCTGAAGAGACATATTCTTCATCTGAACACCTCTACAAAGTGCTAGATATACCTGCTGGTTCAACTGGTCGAATTGTTAAGGCTAAACCAGTTGCCAAAGTTGAAAACCGACCAGTTAAAAGCTCGGTACATGTTAAAAAAGATGCTCCGAAAGTTAAGACTGAGCGCTCACGTGTGCGAACAAAGAAATTTAAAGAGAGTTAATCTCAAACAAAAGTTGTATCTGTTTAGTTAGCAACAAATACTCTGATTGCATCAACTAACATCTGTACCGCAATCGCAGCAAGCAATAAACCTGCAATTCTTGCAACTAACGTGACACCCGCCTCTTTGATAACTTTCAAAATTGTTGTAGATGCCATCAACGCAGCAGCGATTGCGACATGGACTGCAATCACTGCAGCGATTAAACCAGTTGCCATTTCAGGTGAATCAACTTGTTGCACAAAGATCATGGTTGCAACAATTGCACCAGGACCTGCCAAAATTGGGGTTCCTAGTGGAACCAAGGCAATGTTTGAATTTGAATCATCACCGTACTTGGAAGAGTTTCCAGTTAAGAGTTCTAGTGCCACTAACAAAAGTAAAAGTGCTCCAGCAGCTTGCAGCGCTTCCATAGAGATATTGAGATATCCCAAAATAAAGCGACCAAAGAGAGCAAAGATAGAAATAACTAGAAGTGAGACAGCCGCAGCCTGTATTGCAAGCACACGACGAACTCGTGGTGACTTATCCGCTACCAAGCCTAAGAAAATAGGTGTTGCACCGGGTGGATCCATAATCACAAATAGCGTTACAAAAGACTGAACTGCAAAAGTTACTGCACTGATCTCGTTCATAGTGAAATAACCCTTCTAGCATTTGCTTGCGCCTCTAACTTCTCCCATTGTGCCTTATCGGTGTGGTTTTCTGCCAATGAATTGAGTTTTCCTGTTCCGTGATAATCACTACTTCCAGTCACGACTAAATCTAATTCAGTGGCGATCACGCGCAGCATCGCCCGCTCTGAAGGATTTTGATCACGATGATCAACTTCAATTCCATTTAAACCAGCGGTTACTAAGTCAGTAAAGTCATCGACGCCCAATATTTGCCCACGTCTAGAGGCAAAAGGGTGTGCAATAACGGCTACTCCTCCAGCGCGACGAATTAGTTTTACCGCTTCAATTGGAGTTGGTGCTGCGTGTGAAACATAAAACCTTGATTCGTTATGAAGCAAATCAGTAAAAGCTTCATCTCGCGATTTAACAATTTTTTTAGATACAAGGGCATCGGCAAGATGGGGACGGCCCATAGTCGCACCAGCGGGCATCACTTTTTCTACATCCTCAATTGAAATATCAAAACCTTCGGCCTGCATTTTTTGAATCATTTTTCTCATACGTGGCAACCGGCCATCGCGTGTTTCTTCAAGAACCGTCTGCATCTCTTGATGAAGTGGATCAAATAAAAGTCCGAGCATATGCACACTAATTCCGTCATCAGTTAGACATGAAATCTCAGCGCCCAAAGCTAGTTTTAAACTTCCGCGCAGTGAGTCTGTCGCTTCTTGCCAACCAGAAGTTGTATCGTGATCAGAAATTCCTAAAACATCTAGGCCCTGCACAATAGCTTTATTGACTAGCTCCCGCGGAGTGTCGGTTCCATCACTAGAGGTAGTGTGAGTGTGCAGGTCAATCATTACTTGTACCTCTTGTTCTGGTTACAACCAATACGCAACCAATCAAAATCAAAACTATGCCCGGAATAATACCAATTGGTGGTTTTTGTCCTAGCCACCATAATGCTAATAGCGCGCTCAAAGGAACTTCAAAGAAAACAATTAAGGAGACAATTGCTGGTGAAACTCTCTTTAAGACTGAGTTAAACATCGTGTGCCCCAATAATTGTGCTCCGACGATAAGCCCCAAGAGAATCAACCATTCTTTACCAGAAAAATTAGTGATTTCATTTCCTGCAATGAGAGCCATAGGTAGAGCTGTCATGGAACAGACAAAATAACAAATAGTTGTGTAAGTGGAAGTTTCTAAAGTTCTTTGCGCTTTTGCTCCGGCCATGATGTAGGCGGCAGCGAGTGCTGCAGAAATAATTGCTGCAACATCTCCGGTGAATGCTCTGACTGAAATTTGAAGATCGACACCTGAAACAAGGCCTACTCCTAGGAAGCAGACAATCATTCCAAACCATGCAGAGGATGGAATATGTCCACCGCTGAGTTTTACAAAAAGGGCTGTAAATATTGGTTGCAGTGCAACCAACGCAGTACCTGCTGCAACAGATGTCATACGCATAGCCATAAAAAAGCCAATGAAGTGAAGAGCCAACAGCACACCAGCAGTAATCGCCCATTTAACGCCAGTTCGATCTCGTTCATGACGCAATGCAAATGGAAGTGTGAAAAGGGCGCCTCCAAGATTTCGCCAAAAAATTAAGGTCAGAATTGGCATACTGCTCAGTGCAATTAATGGACCAGAAGTGCCGATCCCAATCATCCCAATGCATAATCGGATGAGATCTGGTTTGGCAGGAATGGCCGTGTGATGATCTCTACTTAATGATTGGCCTGCACTCATAGGACAAAGGTACCCTTAACCCATGAGCAGCAATCTCCTAAACCGAGTATTTCTCGCCCGTCTTGCCGGCACCGCGGTCTTTGATCCAAATGGTGATCCAGTAGGTAAGGTGCGAGATGCTGTTGCGACCCTTAGAACAAATAATGAACCACCAAGAATTCTGGGTTTAGTTGTAGAAGTGCCACTTCGTAGACGCATTTTTGTTCCTATAACAAGAGTTACTTCAATTGAAAACGGAGCTGTTGTCATAACAGGTCTTTTAAACATGCGACGTTTTGATACTCGTGCCGGTGAAGTTCTTGTTTTAGGTGAGATGTTAGATCGCTCCATCACTTTGATTGAAACTAGCGAACCAGTAGTAGTTGAAGATATGGGAATGGAACAAACACCGTCGGGTGATTGGTTGATTAAGCGGGTTCACATTATGCGTCGCGGTCGTGGTTTGCGCCGAAAGGGAGCAACATCAACTGTTGCTTGGGAAGAAGTGACCGGATTTGCATTTCCAGAACAAAATCAAGGTGTAATTAATCTGCTTTCAACTCTTGCTAATCTACGTGCCGCCGATCTAGCTGCGGTGCTTGGAGAGTTGGCACCAAAGCGGCGAATTGAAGTTGCTAGCGGATTAAATGATGAACGACTCGCAGATGTCCTAGAAGAGATGGATGAAACTGATCGTGTTTCATTGCTGGCAGAGTTAGAAGGTGAGAGAGCAGCAGATGTTTTGGGAGAGATGGATCCAGATGATGCTGCCGATTTACTACGTGAAATTGGCGAAGAGCGAGCTAATGCACTCCTTGATTTAATGGAACCTGAAGATGCAGAAGATGTACTACGTCTTATGACATATGAGGATTATTCCGCGGGTGGAATGATGACAACTGAGCCAATTGTTTTAACTGCCAACTCAACAGTTGCAGATGCATTGGCATCTGTTCGACAAAAAGAGATCTCTCCTGCACTTGCTTCACAGATTTATATCTGTCGCCAACCAACTGAAACTCCTACTGGGCGATTTATTGGTGTGGTGCATTATCAAAGATTGTTACGTGAGCCGCCTGCAACCCTATTAGGATCAATTGTTGATCACGATTCAAAGGGAATTAATCCTGATGCAACTTTGCACGAAGTTTCTTCACATTTAGCTAGCTATAACATGCTTTCTTTGCCAGTAGTTGACTCAAATGAAAGATTACTTGGCGCTGTCACTGTCGATGATGTGCTCGATCACTTACTACCAGAGAACTGGCGCCACGATCACCGAGAAAAATCACCCGTCGCTTTCACAACAGAGAATCTTTAAGGAGGAGAAATGGCACGCAATTACGGTTTAGATACCCCTCGCCAAACTCGCCGTTCACTTCGACCTCATATCGATAGCGAAGCATTTGGTCGTTTATCAGAGCGCTTTGCAAGGTTTTTGGGCACCGCACGCTTCCTTGTTTATATGACGGTTTTTGTTTTGAGTTGGGTTGTTTGGAATTTCACTGCTCCAGTAGATCTACGTTTTGATGACTATCCATTTATTTTTTTAACTCTTATTTTGTCTCTTCAAGCATCCTATGCTGCGCCTCTAATCTTGCTTGCCCAAAATCGCCAAGCAGATAGAGATCGAATCCAAATCAATGAGGATCGCGAGCAAAATGAACGCTCTATCGCTGATACCGAATACCTAACACGCGAACTAGCATCATTGCGTAACTCACTCGGAGAAGTTGCCACACGCGATTTCATGCGAAGTGAGCTTTCAGATTTAGCACAAGAGATTTCGAAAGAATTACGTAGAGACTCCCAATCGGACTCCCAATAAGGATTTACTTCGCTTCATTAATTTCTCTGCAATATCTATAATTGCCTTCGCTGCATCTGAATCTGGTTGTCCATCAACAATTGGTGAACCATCGTCGCCACCAGTTCGAAGAAGAGGACTAAATGGAATCTTTCCAAGTAATGGAACATCTGATCCAACCAATTGAGATAGACGGCGAGAAGTTTCTTCTCCCCCGCCATCACCAAACAAGGAAATTGAATCACTGCAGGTAGGACATGGAAAGGCCGACATATTTTCTATGACACCAATAACCTGCTGATGAATTTGGTGTGCAATTCGTCCGGCTCGTTCTGCAACTTCTGCAGCAGCAATTTGTGGAGTTGTAACGACCACGATCTCTGAGTTTGGAATTAACTGACCAAGTGAGATTGCAAGGTCTCCAGTTCCTGGTGGTAAGTCGATGAGTAATACATCCAAATCGCCCCAATATGCATCAGACAAAAGCTGTTCAAGTACGCGGTGTAATAAGGGACCACGATATGCAACAGGATCAGACCTCTCTGGTTTGAACATCTCCATTGAAACAGTTTTAACTCCGAAAGATTCCAAGGGAATGAACATTTGATCGATTGCTGTTGGTCGTTTCCCCATTAAACCCATGAGGCGAGGGATTGAATGACCGTAGACATCTGCATCTAAAATTCCAACACTCAAACCTTTTTTGGCTGCGGCAACTGCAAGATTTGCTGTGACTGATGATTTTCCAACGCCACCTTTTCCTGATGCCACTCCGATTACACGAGTCAGAGAATCGGGCTGTGCAAAGGGGATGAATTTTTCTCGTCCACCACGAACAATTTTCTTTACATTATTTCTTTGTTCCTCATTCATGACACCAAAGGACATTTCAACGTTCTTGACACCATCGATGGCAATAACAGCATCTGTCACATCTTTGCGCAAACGATCTTGCATGGGACAGGCAGCGATTGTCAGTAAAATTGTGAGTGACACTAACCCTTGTGACTCCTTGAGATCTTCCACCATTTCAAGCTCAGTGATCGATCGTCGAAGTTCTGGATCCTGGACTTTTGATAATGCCTCTAAAACTTGATCAAGGACACTCATAATAAATCTGGGTCGATCATGGCCTTGGAAGCATTTGATTTAACTTTTGGATTTTCTTCATCTAGCATCTCTGAAATCTGTTTTTTTACAAAAGTTTTTGGGTTCAAATCTTTTGGCTGTAAATCTTCAAAACCGGGTCCTAAGTTTTCTTTCAATTCTGCCGTTGCTGTATTGGCCAGTTCGCGGATTTTTTTAACCCACTTTGCAGCCTCACCGGCAACCTTTGGTAGGCGTTCTGGACCAACTAAAAACATTGCCAAAACTGCCAATCCCAATACCTCGCCAAGACCGATATCGAAGAACATGGCTTTAGCCTACGGTACTTATTTCTTTGCTGCAGTCAGAGTTAAGGTCGTAGTCTTGCTGACGCCATCGCGTTTGTAGGTCAAAGTGACCCGATCTCCCACATTTTTGGCACGAACCGCAACAATTAACTCTTCGGCGCCATTTATTGTTTTGCCTTCAAATGATGTGATGATGTCACCACCTCGTAACCCTGCAACTTGAGCCGGGCTTCCCGGAAGAATTGCTTTGTCTGCCGTTGTGGTTATTTTTGCGCCCGAACCGGTGAAGTTCATATCTAACGTAACTCCAATGACTGGATATGTTGCTACTCCATTTTTAATGAGTTGATCAGCCGTTTTACGGGCTTGATTAATTGGGATGGCGAAACCTAAACCGATCGATCCAACCTGTGAGTCCATTCCAAGTGATGCGATTGCCGAATTAACTCCAATTACCGCACCTGTTGCATCTACCAGTGGGCCTCCAGAGTTTCCAGGATTTATCGCCGCATCTGTTTGAAGTGCATTGATATAGGAGCTTTCGGTGTTGGAATCTCCGGCAGTAACTGCACGATCTTTTGCACTAATAATTCCAGTAGTTACTGTTCCTGACAATCCAAGGGGTGAACCAATTGCAATAACTGAATCTCCCACTGCAATTTTGTCGCTATCACCAAACTGAAGTGCCTTTAAACCAGAGGCTTTTATTTTTAGCACTGCTAAATCATAAGGAGCATCGCGTCCTACAACCTCTGCTGTATAAATTGCGCCATTATTAAGTGAAACTCGAATCACTCCGGAAGAACGAGCTGCGCCATCGATCACGTGATTGTTTGTCAAAATAAAACCATCGCTATCAATGACAAATCCGGATCCAGTGCCACCACCAATTACTGATGACGTACTAATTGAAACTACTGATGGTAAGACACGTTGTGCAATTCCGGCTACGGAATCTGGTGCGCGCTCGATTACGCTGTTAGATGAGACTAAATTTGCACCATTAAAGATTGAAGCACCAGTTGCCGTAATTCCTAAGAAGCCACCAACACTGCCAGCTAGCAAAGCAATTAGAACCATGTTGCCTCTAGCTGGCTTTTGTGCTGCCTGCCACCATGGCACTGGCGGGAGATTCTTCTTTCGCGGAAAGATCATTGCCTTAGTTTGCTACAACTTCGTCGCAAGTAATAATCCATCGCCAACTGGGAGCATGGAGCTGACCCAATGCTCTGTGTCATTCTTAATAATTTTCCCAGCATCACGAAGTGCCACGGTGCGTGGGTCGCGTTGTGCTGCATCAGGAGTTTTGCCACCGCCAAAATAGTTATCGATAACCAATACTCCACCACTCCTTAAGATTCTTAAGCTCTCTCCGATTACAAAACTAAGGTCCTCTGGATTATGGCGAAGAACAACCATGTCATAGGCGGTATCAGTTAACTTCGAAATTACGTCGATAACAGAGTTAGTGATTAGTCGGACTCGAGTTTGAGCGATATCTGCCTCTGCGAGTGCAAGTTTGGCAATCTGTGTATGTTCCATCTCGTCATCGATCGAAGTCAAAGTTCCTGTTGAACGCATTCCATCTAATATCCATAAACTTCCGACACCAGAACCAGTTCCAACTTCTACAACCGACTGTGCCTGTAATGAAAATGCAAGGAATCGTAAAAATGCACCTGCTCCCGGAGTTGAATCATTTACTCCAAGTTCTAAACCACGTGCGCGTGCTTGAGATTTAAAGTAATCCTCTGAAATAAAATTTTCAGAAAATGAATGAGGATCGATTCGAATCATAAAGAAGTTATCCAATTCGTAAGAAGTCGGACACCAAAACCGGTGCCACCTTTTGAATTTTCACCTGCATCTACTTCACTTCTTGCCGTTCCTGCGATATCTAAATGCAACCAACGCCGATCGCCTGCGAAGTGCTCTAGGAACAATGCAGCTGTTACTGACCCAGCAGAGAAATCTCCTTTGTCGGCAGTGTGATTCAAATCTGCGATATCACTTTCTAGCGCCTCCTTGTAATCATCAACTAAAGGCATTCGCCAAACACGATCACCGGATGCTTCTCCTGCCTTTACAAATTCATTAGCAAGTTGATCATCTCGCGTATACATAGCAGCGTATTGCCGGCCTAATCCAAGAGTTGCTGCGCCAGTTAGGGTTGCAATATCAATCAAATAATCAGGATCTAATGTTGCATCTGCGAAAGCAAGACCGTCTGCTAAAACTAGCCGACCTTCGGCATCTGTATTGAGCACTTCAACTGTGGTGCCTCCAAAATGCTTAATGACATCACTGGGCCGTTGAGCAGTGCCTGAAAAGGAGTTTTCAGCCATCATCATAAGAGCCGTTACTTTAACCATTGGTTGTAAATCTTCTAGCGCTGTTAATGTTGCAAGAACTGCGGCAGATCCGGCCATATCAGATTTCATAGCCATCATTGTGTCGTATGGGCGCTTGAGAGAAATTCCACCGGTATCAAAAGTAATTCCCTTACCAATTAAAACCACATGAGGTAATGCACGAACAGATTTGACTGCACGTTTAGGAGTATATGAAACCTGAATCATTCGTGGCCCAGGTTTTGGAGATGAGCCACCAACTGCTCTAAGCCCACCAAAATCCTTTAACTGTGAGCCAGAAAGTATTTGAACTTTTAAGCCAGTTCCTTTTGCAAATTCCTCTACTTGCTTTGCCATCCATGCTGGAGTTTTGATGTTTGCAGGCGTATGCACTAGATCGCGAGCGCGACATACAGCTTTTGCAATCACCGCTGCTGTCTCAATTATTTTTTTGTCTTTAACGGCGATCTGCATAGTTGGCGAATCTTCTTTTTTATCGGACTTCATATTCCACATCCACGCACCTAAGGTCATTGAAATTGCATGATCCTTTTCCTGCGAGATCGTTGAATAAACCGTCGTATTTTTTCCTCGAACTTTGCGACCTATTGCAGCCCCTGCCGCTCTAAATGCAGTCGGAGTTTGATCTCCAACACTTACTAAAAATACTCTTTGAGTTTTAGCGCCTAGCAAATCAATTTGGGCATTAACTGGGATTTCAAAAAGTTCACCGGCCTTACCGGTAGGAGTGAAAAAATCTAATTTGTCGCGAAAACTAACTTTGAAATGTTGTTCTAACTCAGAGATAAGCGAACCTATAAATTCAAATTCACCATCAATAGTTTTAATGTAACCAATAGAAATTGAGTCAGCTTGGACAGCATTATTGATGTCGATTGAGGATGCAATAGGTAGTGCGGACATGATTACCAAAGGCTATCGCTTTGGAATCGGAATTACTTCTTAACTAGACCAACTGCCGCGTGTAATGCTGCGCTTAGATTGTTCGCCTCTTCTGCGTTCATTTCGACAACAAGACGGCCCCCACCTTCGAGTGGGATTCGCATGACTAGTGAGCGAGCCTCTTTAGTAACCTCCATTGGACCATCACCTGTGCGGGGTTTCATGGCTGCCATGTGTTACTCCTCTTAAGAACTTGAGTGGTCACGTTCGTGGTGCTTCTTGCGGAGGATAAGTATCTCGCAATTTAGGCATTAGTAGAAATCGAGGCTTACATCCCCATGATCGTGAGTAACCGGACCTTGCCCTGCTCAATAATGGCGCTGACGGAGCGCTCAGGTACCCCAAGAATCTGCGCAATGTCACCTGTAGACATAGAGCGCAAATAATGCATCGTCAAAATGATGCGCTCTTCCTCCGGTAAGCCAGCAATAGCATCCGAAAGGCTTTGGGATGAAGGGCTCATACACCTAGGTTACTAAACTGATTGGAGTTGTCGACGTAAAGCCATGAGAGAGATTCTCACTCCCGCATAAAGTCCTGGCGCAATCAATAAAAAGATTGCTCTTGGGGCCAGAATCTCTTCTGACCAATCAAAACGAGTTGTGAAGGCATCAATCTGCTTTAACTCAAATCTTCCAGTTCCTTTAATCATTCGACCAGTATGAATCACATCGCAAATATGTGGCGGCTTCCATGTTGTCACTTGCATATGATCCATTAGGCCTAATTTTCCAATACCGGTAAATGCAGCGATAGAAGTTCCGACTCCTTCACGAATCTCTGATACAACTTCTACTTTCGTTAGCAACATCCACTCGCCTTGACTCTCCCATTGTGCAAGGGCTTGCCAAACTTTTTCGATTGGTGCTCTTATCTCCAGATTCATGGCGATGTGATTACTTTTCATTTCTTACATCCCCTCACATGCATTTAATGCATCATCGACAGTAGTAGTCCATCTGATAATTTCAAGCATTCCAGGCTTAATAAATTTCTCAGCTTCAAGGTGAATAATTAACTCATGTAATGGTTCATACAATCCAAATGGATCTAAAATTACAACTGGTTTTGAGTGGAACTTTAAATAACTACCAACCCAAATTTCAAAAAACTCTTCAAGCGTTCCTGCCCCACCGGGAAGGGTGATGAATGCATCTGCAAGATCGGTGATCATGTGCTTTCTTTGGCCCATTGTTTCAACAACATGGAGTTCATCATTATCGCGGTCGGCAAATTCAATCTCTACAAGTGCCTGTGGAATTACGCCAATTGTTTTTCCCCCGGCATCACGTGCACCTCTTGAAACAGCCCCCATCATGGATATATGCCCTCCACCAGTTACAAGTTCACTGGAGTGTTTAGCGATTCCTTGCCCCAATTGATATGCCAGCTCTACATACTTGTTATCGATCGTTGGCGACGATGAACAAAAGACGGCAATACGCATGCTGCTTAGAATAGGGGTTAGGCTTAGCACATGACTACCTCAGCAACTGCTGGTGCACATACCAATACAAAAGGGATTGCATCTGGGCATGGAATCGCAACTATTTCTCAGGGAATAACCCTCGATGTTTGGTTTCCATCACCATCTCTTTCAGCATTGTCAGCAAATGTTCCAGCTGAATTACTGACTCTCAAGGGTGAAGATAAAAATAGAAATGTAAAGCGCGAGATAGTAAGTATTGAAGTAGATCTAAGTAAAGCACCGGAAAATGTTGCTGATGTTTATCTTCGCTTACATCTGCTTTCACATCGCTTAGTTAAACCACAGAGTATTTCTCTATATGGAGTTTTTGGAATTCTAAATAACGTTGTCTGGACTTCAGTTGGCCCATGCAGTGTTGATGGATTCGAAACTACCCGTGCGCGATTAATGGCAGCACATGGTCATATCTCTGTATTTGGCGTCGATAAGTTCCCTCGAATGGTCGATTATGTAATTCCAAGTGGAGTACGCATTGCAGATGCTGATCGGGTTCGATTGGGAGCCCACCTTGCATCAGGTACAACGGTTATGCATGAAGGATTTGTTAACTTTAATGCAGGCACACTTGGGACTTCCATGGTTGAGGGTCGTATCTCTGCAGGAGTAATTGTCGGTGATGGCACTGATATTGGTGGTGGTGCCTCAATTATGGGCACGCTCAGTGGTGGTGGAAAAGAAGTTATCTCTATCGGAGAAAAATGTTTACTGGGAGCAAATTCAGGAACAGGAATTTCATTAGGCGATAACTGTGTTATTGAAGCTGGAGTTTATGTAACGGCTTCAGCAAAGATTAAATTGCCCGATGGCGATGTTGTTAAAGCTAAATCACTTTCTGGGGCGAGCAATCTTTTATTTAGACGTAACTCAGTTGACGGCGGTCTTGAAGCTGTATTACGGAGTGGGACTTGGGGCGGGCTCAACAGCGTTTTGCACGCCAACTAAATTAAAGTAGGCAGATGGAATCTTTGTTCTACTTCTAAATGCTTCACCTCGGATTGAAATCTGCCTTCCATTACTTGAAGTTGCCCTGATCATTCCAACGGTTCCACTCGGATTTCTGTTGAGAATTTCAAGGTTAACAACATCTGGAAGTAAAAATGCTGTGGCAGTGATTGACTGATTTATTGTCCGCTCCCACTGATAGAAATTGGGATTGAGAGTTGGATCTAAACTTGCTAAGTCTTCAACGCTTTGCGTAAATGCCCGTTCACTGCCCCAAGCATTAAAGGCAGTTTCTGTAATTCCACCGCTTGAGCTTCCAAACCAGGCAGTAATTGGCTTACCGGATTGGGTTAACACTTGACCGGCAGTATTTGTAACAGCGGCTTTCCAAAACACTCCCCATTTCTTTTCAATCTCTTTTGCATAACCTAAGAATTTTTGATCAGTTATCTCTCCATATAGATCGCAATCGCAAGCTGTTCGTATGACTCCAGCTTTACTTAATGCATAGGTGCGCGATGCAATAGCTTGTGCTTCAAGGGCTGCAATTGGCCAAAATGAAGGCATTTCGCTAACGCCCCATAGATACTCATCTGCTAATCGAACTGAGTTGGTGATCGCCAAGCGAAAACCAAGAGAACCTGCCTTCACAGCGCGAATCTGAACCTGTCCGTGACGGTAATTACTATTTCTGTTTGCATGTGACAAAGTCATGATTCCATCAACGCCGGCCAAGTATCGGGTTCCGCTCCATCGAACTGTAAACATTCGGCTGCCCGAAATACTTGAAATATTTTTACCGGTGGTGATACTTGGAATTACTGTTGATCCAAGAATAGAGAAATTCAGCGAACTCATCGCAGGAATAGTTGCAAGCGGTTGCACTCCTTGTGCATCACCAATATCACCACTAAAAATTTGCAGGGATGCACCTTGAGTTCGCGTTAACATCCGTGCAGTTGTTAAGAGATTTCCAATATTTACCCGAAGTATCTTTGTATCATCGACGGTTTCTAGGGCAACATCTTTGTAATAATAATTTAGTATTGAGGTGGCATTCTCTCCGGCTAGAGCCTTAGATCGCGCACCCATTTGACTCATTCCAACTCCATGGCCGTAACCAGCGCCAGTAATCTGAAAGGATGCAGGGATAACAAAAGCATTTGATTGAAGTGGTGAGACTAAAGAAATCAAAAGAGCAAAAGGGAGAGTAAAAGTAAGTAGCTTAGACATCCTCATCGATTGCTGCACTCTTTCCAACTTGTAAAAACTCCTGATAAGCATCTATAACTTGGTTTGGTTCACCTCGTGAAATGACTTTCCCCTTATCAAGCCATACGACATCATTACATGTCTCTCTTAAAGTTTGCATGGCGTGACTAACTAAAATCAAAGCTCGATCATCACTTCGAAGTTCTTTGACTCGGTTGAGGCTTTTTTCCTTAAACTTTGCATCACCCGTACTTAACGCCTCATCGATAATCAAGATATCTGGACGCACCGTTGCCGCTACAGAAAAAGCCAAGCGGGCAAACATTCCAGATGAATATGTGCGCATCGGAGCATCAATTGCATCACCTAACTCTGAGAAAGAAGCGATCTCATCAAAGTGACCGTTAATCTCCTCGCGAGACATCCCTGCGGCTAATCCACCAAGGTAAACATTGGTGCGGCCTGACATTGATGGATTAAAACCAACTCCTAATGCAAGCAAAGTGCTGACAGATCCATACACTTCAATTCGCCCTTGAGAAGGCGGCAAAATTCCTGCAATACATCTCATAAGTGAGGATTTACCAGCACCGTTTGCACCAATCACACCAAGTACGTGACCATATTCAACATCTAAATTCACGTTTCTTAAAGCTTGCACAACTCGAGTTTGCTTTTTCCCGCGAGCAAGCGCCTTAACTCGGGTTTTAAATGTAGGCCTACGATCAATTGTTGTTGAATAAGTAAGACTGACATCTCTTACCGAAACAGCAATCTCTTTAGTCTTATGTGAATTAGAGACGGACAGCGAACTCACGCTCCCTCGATAAGAAAATATATGTTCCAATAAAAAATATTCCGGCCGCCCATCCTAAGCCCGCAAGCATGCTAGATAACTCTGGATTTTGCCCGTAAACCAAGGCACGTGACCAGGAATCTAGAATTGGGAAAAGTGGATTGACGTACTCCAAAATACGAAGTCCCGGCTTAAGCGTTGATGCTTCATACAAAATCGGTGATAGATACAAAAGTGTCCGAGTCATGTATGGTAAAAAACTCGCCATATCTCGGAAATAAACATTTATACAAGAAATTGTTATAGCTAATCCGAGCGCTAATAGCGTTGTTATGAGAAGAATCGGTATCGCCCATAACATTTCAATAGAAAATGATGAGCCGACCACGGCTTTGATAACAATAAAGACAATTATAGTTGGGAAAAATTTAAAGAGTGCGATCACGACTGAGGAAAGTGGCAACATAATTCGAGGAAAAGCAGTATTTAGAATTAATCTTTGTCCCGAAGTTACGGCCTTAACACCGGAACTCAAACTGTTAGAAACCAAGTAAAACAAAAACAGCGTTCCCGTTAAGTGAACGTATCTAGTAGTGTCAGTTTTGCCCCCGATTATCACGATCAAGATGAAATAAACCCCTGAAAGTAAGAGTGGATTTATTACTAACCAAAATTGACCAAAAGCTGTATCGAAGTGTTGTTCACGAAGCTCTGATTTCGAGTGTTCGGCAATGAAAGTTCGCCTGGACCATAGAGACTTCCAGTACCTACCTAGTTTAGGGAGCCCAGCTTTAAATGGCTCATAAACCTGAAGTGGGGTACTCACGGATGCAAGGTTACCGCAGGAACAAGTGACTTCGGTGATGTAAGAAAACCAATTCCCCATGAAATATGCATTGTGAGCAGAACAGCAGGCAGGCAAAGAATTTCGCCCAGGGACTTCCCAATTAAAATCGATGCAATCAGGATAAACAATCCATAGATTAATGCAGGCAGTAATAGAACGGGATTGATTAACCAACCTGAGATTAATGAAATTACGGTTGCAATGACGGTAAATGGTGGGGCCAAGTATCTGTAGTTAATTGTTCCTTGGTGTCGCCTAGAAACAACTCTTCGCCAGCGACCGTACTGAAAATACTGTTTTGCTAAAGCTCTTAAAGATGAACGTGGGCGATATGTAACTATCAAGCGAGGATCAAAATAAACTACTCCACCCAGCTCACGTAATCTAAAATTCAGCTCCCAATCTTGAGCTCTCGTAAATCTTTCATCAAATCCTCCGGCTGCAAGTAATGCCTCTTTCCTAAATACCCCAAGATAAACAGTGTCGACCTCACCTGGGGTTCCACCGGTATGAAAGCGAGATGCACCAACACCAAGTGGACTCCTCATTGCTCTGGCTACCGATTTTTCAAAAAATGACCGTCCTGTTGCATCCATAATTCCGCCAACATTTACTGCGCCGGTATCTTTTAATATCTCATATGCAAGTTGACAGTAGTTGGAAGGAATATTTGAGTGTCCATCAACTCGAACAATTACTGAATATGAAGATGCTGCGATTGCTAGATTCAGACCTGCAGCTGTTCGTCCAGTTGGATTTTCTATAATTACTACTCGCGCATCCGCGCTTTGTAACTTGCGTGCAATCTCCATTGTTCTATCCTGTGAGGGCCCAATGGCAAGAATTATCTCCAGGTGCCCATCAAATTTTTGATTAAGAATGGCGCTGACAGAATCAGCTAAATACTTCTCTTCATTAAGAACAGGCAAAACCACCGAGATTTCTGCTCTCGGTGAGCCGTACAAGGTGTTTGCTGATGTCGACATAACCCGTACACGGTACCGTTGAAGTACTCTCTCCTAGTGAAATCAACGCGGGCAATTCGAATTTTTACCTCACTATCAGTGGGCATCGTCGTTGTTTCTAGCATCTCCTGGTTAGGCCTTGGACAGGTAAGTGGTGCTCTTTCACGCATTGACGCCTTTGGCACCGTAATCGATAGACCTGATAAACCAACATCTGCTTTGAACTATCTCATTGTTGGTGCAGATACTCGCGAAGGATTAACTAAAGAACAGAGAAAACTATTGCGCGTAGGAAGCACTAAGACTGCTGCAGGTTCTAGGTCTGACACCATGTTGATCGTTCACATATCAAAGTCTCGAGATAAAGCAACAATTATCTCTATTCCTCGTGATTCTTTAGTAACTATCCCAGAGCACCCTTCTTCTTCGGGAAGTGGGAAAATTATCCCGGCTGCACTTGGAAAAATTAATGCTGCATTCGCATTTGGAGGCCCTTCGTTATTGATTCAAACAATTGAAAATGAAACTAGTGTTCGAATTGACCATTACATTGAAATTGGTTTTGCAGGCTTTGCAGGCATGGTTGATTCTTTGGGTGGAATTGAAGTTTGTACTAAAAAAGATATCGATGATCCAGGCAGCCACTTAGTTTTAGCTGCAGGAGTGCACACGCTCAATGGAATTGAAGCTCTAAAATACGTGAGAACAAGAGATTTTGATGGACTTGGCGACATTGGCCGAATGCAGCGCCAACAGCAGTTTATGAGTGCGGTCCTTAGAAAAGTAACCAGTACCGGGGTTCTTCTTAATCCAGTAAAACTAGTGAATTTCTTTAACTCACTCATTGCAACAGTAAAGACTGATGCCGAATTAAATAAGAGCGATCTACTAACTCTTGCAAAACAATTAAAGAATTTAACTGCCAGTAATGTTAGAACTCTAACTATTCCACTGGGAAATTCGAATGCTCGAGTTGAAGGTCTTGGGTCTGTTGTTAAGTGGGACTCAGTTTTAGCTCCTGAATTATTTAATCGATTAAGGGAAGATCTACCTTTGACAGATATTGTTGAACCATCTCCATCCGCTTCGGGCAGTCCAACCCCAACAGTGATTGATAAATTCAAGACTCGTACAGCCGATGAAAATCCATGTGGAGAGTTGAAGTAAAATGAAAGTTATGGATGAAAAACTCTCAGTTGTTGGTTGTGGTTATCTTGGCGTCACCCATGCTGCTTGTATGTCATCACTTGGTTATAGGGTAGTCGGAGTTGATACCGATCCTGTAAAAATTGCAGAGTTGCAAAGTGGAAAACTGCCATTTTATGAGCCAGGTTTAGACACACTTTTAGCACAAGAGATGAAATCTGGACGTTTGTCATTTACAACAGATGTTTTGGCTGTTACAGATGCCGATGTTCACTTTATTTGTGTAGGAACCCCACAGAGCAAAGATGGTCTAGCTGCTGATTTAACGTATGTAAAATCAGCACTTGCTGCCATTTCACCCTTTCTAAAGAAAGGTTCTTTGGTTGTTGGAAAATCCACCGTGCCTGTAGGAACTGCACAATCTCTTCGTGAAGAATTAGCAAAAACTGCACCGCACGCTGATTTGGCATGGAATCCAGAGTTTCTTCGTGAAGGTTTTGCAGTTGAAGATACATTGACGCCAAATAGATTAGTTGTTGGTGTGGCAAATGATTTGGCAGAAGATATTCTCAAAAAAGTTTATAAGCCAATTCTTGATCTAGGTACTCCCTGGATCCGTGCCGACTTACCTACTTCTGAATTAGTAAAAGTGGCTGCAAACTCTTTCCTTGCAACAAAGATTTCATTTATAAATGCAATGGCTGAAGTTTGTGAAGCAGCCGGAGGCGATGTGACTGTACTTGCAAAGGCAATTGGTTATGACCCACGAATTGGAAACAAGTTCCTACAAGCTGGAATTGGTTTTGGAGGAGGATGTCTACCAAAAGATATTCGTGCATTTATGGCCAGAGCGGAAGAGCTAGGTGCAAAACAAGCATTGGAATTTTTGCGTGAGATTGATGCAATCAATCTTCGTGCACGTCTTCGTGTAATCGATGTTGTCCGTAGTGAGCTCTCTGACGATTTATCGCAGTACAAAATTGCAGTTTTGGGTGCAACGTTCAAGCCAGATAGCGATGATGTTCGTGATTCCCCAGCCCTAGATATTGCTGCTCAACTAAATGCTGCTGGCGCACAGGTAGTAGTTACCGACCCACAAGGAATTGAGCCTGCGCGCAAGCGTTTCCCGAATTTGGAATACGCTCTCAATGTCAATGATGCACTAAAGGATGCGAATTTAGTTTTACACCTTACTGAATGGAAAGAGTATCGACAGATTGATCCTGCAGCGATTTCTTCATTGGTAAAGAATAAAATCATTATTGATGGTCGAAATATGTTAGATCGAGATTTATGGCGCAAAGCAGGTTGGAAGTTTCGTGCCCTTGGTCGCACAGATTAATTAAATCAAATTTCTGACTCTACAAACACTGCAACATCACTCATCAATCTCTCCACCCATATAGTCAATTGCATGTTGAATCTCATTAGTTAGATCCTCGAGATTCTCCCCCAGTAAAGTTATATGACCGACTTTATAACCAGGGCGCCCATCGTTCCTATACTGATGAAATTTAAGTCCCGGAGTTCTTGCCATTAAATGCAAATACGGGCGATACATATCTATTTTTCTACCAACAAGTTTTTCACCAATGAACATGTGTCCTACAACGACAATCGGCGCAGTCATTGTTGGATCTCCTAAAGGCAGGTCAAGAACTGCTCGCACATGTTGTTCAAACTGACTCGTCCGTGCACCTTCGATTGTCCAGAGCCCTGAACGATGGGGGCCCATTGCAAGATCCTTAATAATGATCTCTTCTTGTTTCACGAACATTTCCACAGCTGCAACACCGACCACACCAGAAGTTCTTACTGTTTCAAGCGCCAACTTTTGTACTTGCTCACTCAAGTCTTGAGAAAGATTTGGCGCGGGTGTAATAGTCAGAACACTTATTCCATCTTTTTCCACATCCATAGTTGGTGCCCATGTTGTTGCTTGGCCGTGTGGTGAGCGGGCAACCATGACTGTAATCTCATAATCAATATCAAGGGGTCGCTCATTGAAAACATTGTCGTTTTTTTCTTTGTTTCGCAAGAGTTCTAATGATGTAGAAGATGGACGCACTGCTACACCATCTGCTTCGATCGCTCGGATGATACTCAAAGGAATTAATTCATTTATAAAGGTGATGACGTCACATTTTTTAGCAAATTTGCGAATTGCATCTAAATCTTTGTAACTTCCGATTTCATGATTACAAATCTGAGCAGCTGAATCATTTGGATCTGATGCATATATCAAAAGATCGACGCCTAAAGCTGCAGCAGGAGCCACAAACATTCGAGCAAGCTCTCCACCACCAATAACTCCTAGGGTTGGAAATGAGTTCTTCACACAATAATCCTAGTAGTCAGAATTACTTTAATTTGATTTCATTAATTGATTTATACCATTTAACGAGTACCTTTAACCCGTGCCTTCGAATCGCCCAACAATCGTTCTAGCATCTGCCTCAAAGAGCCGCCGTCGCTTGCTTGAATCGGCTGGACTCTCACCAAAAATTATGGTCAGTAATGTTGATGAAGAAACAGAGTTCTTTAACTCTATGAGTCCATCAGATATGGTTATCGCACTTGCCATCACAAAAGCACATACAGTGCGCGAGCAGATAGATTTTCCTGCAATTATTATTGGGTGTGACTCAACTTTCGAGTTCGAGGGTAAATCACTCGGTAAACCCGGTACGCCTGAGATAGCAATCGAGCGAGCCAAAAGAGTTCGTAGCAAAAGCGGAGTTTTACATACTGGGCATTGCATCATTGATACTTTCAAAGATCGGGAAATTTCTGATCGAGTCTCAACTCGAGTGAATTTTGCGAATATAAGTGATGAAGAAATAATCGATTACGTAGCGACAGAAGAACCGCTTCATGTCGCGGGTGGATTCACACTCGATGGATTTAGTTCACCATTTATTTCTAGTATTGAAGGTGACTACACCAATGTTGTTGGAATCTCGATGCCGTTTTTAAGGATGGCCAGTGCTCAACTTGGATACTCATGGCCTCAATTCAAGGCGATGCAATAATGAAATCAAACTCTGTGACAGTATTGAGCCATGAGTAAATCTGATCTTTTATACAGCGATCCGATTGCAGCCGCCGTTGCTGCTGCTGATGAAATTGCTAAGAAAACTGGTATCGCTAAACATGATGTTGCACTTGTTATGGGTTCTGGATGGGTAAGCGCCGTTGATGCTCTTGGCGTACCGGCATTTGAATGTAACGCTGACGAGTTGACCGGATTCTTATCTCCTGCTGTCGAAGGCCATTCGGGCAAGGTTCGATCTTATGAAATCGACGCAGGTGACAAAAAAATGCGTGCACTTGTATTTCTAGGCCGAACTCATTTGTATGAAGGTAAAGGAATTGAACCGGTAGTTCATGGTGTGCGAACAGCAGTCAAGGCTGGTTGCAAGATAATTATTTTGACTAATGCATGTGGTGGAATCAATACAGCTTACAAAGTTGGTCAACCAGTATTAATCCGTGACCACATCTCTTTAACTGCTGTTTCGCCATTATCTGGTGCAACGTTTGTAGATCTAACCGACCTTTATAGCAAGCGAATCCGTGAGATTGTTAAAAAAGAGGATTCAACTCTTCAAGAGGGCGTCTATGTTCACTGGCGTGGACCAACCTATGAAACTCCTGCAGAGATTCTGATGATGCGAACTATGGGTGCAGATTTGGTAGGAATGTCAACAGTCCCTGAGGCGATAGCTGCGCATGCACTTGGCGCAGAGGTTCTTGGAATTTCACTGGTAACAAATGCTGCAGCTGGTGTTACTGGTGAGAAGTTAAACCATGAAGAAGTTATTGCTGCTGGCAAAGCCGCCGCCGATCGAATGGGCTCTCTCCTTAAAGGTGTAATTCCAAAGTTACTTTGACACTATGGACCAAAATTTTTTACAGGAAGTTAATGAGTGGATTCTCGATGATCCAGATGCGAATACTGCTGCCCAACTTCAAAGCTGGCTTGATTCCAATAATGAAATAGAGCTTCGCGCATCTTTTAGTGGTTTCTTGCAGTTTGGTACCGCGGGGTTGCGTGGCCCAGTTCGCCCTGGTCCATCCGGAATGAATAGAGCAGTTGTTGCCCGAACATCTGCAGGATTAGTTGCATACATGAAATCACATGGTCTGAAATCAGTTGTTATCGGACAAGATGCCCGTCATGGATCTAAGGAGTTTGCAATTGAAGCCGCGCAGATCTTTTCTGGTGCCGGAATGAAAACAATGGTTTTGTCACATCCATTACCGACTCCTGTTCTAGCTTTTGCAACTAAAGAACTTGGTTGTGACGTTGGAATTATGGTCACGGCTAGTCACAATCCACCAGAAGATAATGGTTTTAAGGTCTACCTCGGAGGAACAGTAGATGGGATTACATATCGGGGCTCTCAAATAACTTCACCCACAGATTCATTGATCGCTGATGAAATATCAAAAGTTGTTTCAGCTAAGAACCTTCTGCGAGCAGATAAATGGAACATTGTTGATGACCAATTGATTGAAAAATACGTTTCTCGAACGGCTCGGTTGGCACAGAATCCGGGAAAATTAAAGATTGTTTACACAGCTATGCATGGAGTAGGAACCCAAACGCTTCTCTCGGTATTTAAAGCAGCTGGATTTGATCCTCCGCAGCTAGTTGTGGAGCAGGCCCAACCCGATCCAGATTTTCCTACAGTTGCTTTTCCAAATCCTGAAGAACCGGGTGCAATGGATTTAGCCATAGAGTTGGCAAAAAAATCTCACGCAGATTTGGTGATTGCAACCGATCCAGATGCAGATCGTTGCGCAGTTGCAATCCAAGATCCAATAGTTGGTTGGAGAATTCTTCATGGTGATGAGTTGGGTGCAGTTTTTGCTCACGTTATCTCCCAAGAAAGTGACCAAGGAGTCTTTGCCAATTCCATAGTCTCTTCAACAATCGTAAAAAAGATTGCTCAAAACCAATCCATAAAGTTCCAAGAAACACTGACTGGATTTAAGTGGATTTCAAAGATCCAAAATCTCTCTTTTGGATATGAAGAAGCCCTTGGTTACTGCGTTGATCCTGAAACTGTTAATGACAAAGATGGCATATCTGCTGCTATTTTTATTGCACAGATTGCCACCGATTTAGCTCGGGATGGAAGAACAATTCTGGATCTTCTCAGCGATATCTGGAGTATGCATGGATATCATGCAACAGAGCAGATCTCGGTTAGAGTCAAGGAGATTAGCCAGGTTAAGGATTTACTTTCCTCTTTGCGCAGCAATCCACCACATCAGATTGCTGGCCGGCAAGTCACACTTCTTGAGGATTTATCGAAACCAACAGATGGATTACCGGCAACGGATGGATTGCGAATCTGGCTCGAAGGATCAATACGAGTCATTATTCGTCCAAGTGGGACTGAAGCAAAGCTCAAGTGTTACATTGAGGTCATTGAAAAGAATTCAAAAATCGCAGGTGAGATTTTAAGTCAGTTACGACCATCGTTGAAGGAATTGCTATCGTGAATTTTTACGGATTAGTTGATGGTAGTGAAGCATCGCTTAAAACATATTTGAGCAAACTTTCTGGTGTTGATCAAGTTGGAGCAAATGCCCGTGCGGCAATGCTTGCGACAAGAAGTATTAAGACAACTTCAAAACGATGGGCAATAGATACTGCTATTTCAATGGTTGATCTAACAACTTTGGAAGGTGCAGATACTGTAGGCAAGGTCCAAGCTCTTTGCACAAAAGCTGTGCGGCCTGACCCAACAGATTCCAGCGTTCCAAGTGTTGGTGCAATTTGTGTCTATAACGACATGGTTGGTGTGGCTCGAAAGCATCTTGATTTAATTGGCGGTAAACATGTACCCGTTGCTGCCGTATCAACTGCTTTCCCATCGGGACGTGCCTCTATTGAAGTGAAAGTTCTAGATACTCAGGATGCAATTAATGCTGGTGCTAGTGAAATAGATATGGTCATTGATCGTGGAGCATTTTTAGAGGGAAGATTAATTGATGTTTTCAATGAGATTGTCACCATTCGACAGGTTTGTGGTGATAAAGCCCATCTCAAAGTTATCTTTGAAACTGGCGAGTTGGTTACATATGACAATGTACGAAAAGCCTCATTTTTAGCAATGGCTGCAGGAGCTGACTTCATTAAGACTTCAACAGGCAAGGTGGCACCTGCTGCTACTGCTCCTGTTGTTTTGGTAATGCTAGAAGCGGTTCGGGATTTTTACGAAATGACTCAAAAACGAATCGGGGTCAAGCCGGCCGGTGGAATTCGCAATACAAAAGATGCGATTAAGCAGTTGGTGCTAGTCAAAGAGACTGCTGGCGAAGAATGGCTCAATTCAAAGTTATTTCGTATAGGAGCAAGCGCACTGCTCAATGATCTATTGATGCAGCGAATGAAAATGGATAATGGCTACTACGCTAGTCCTACCTATGTGAGTGTGGATTAATTGACAATGAGGGTTAAAAAGAAATGGAGCAATCGATGAGTTTTGAATACGCACCGGCTCCAGAGTCACGCGCTATCACCAACATTAAGCCAAAGTACGGTCACTTCATCGGTGGAAAGTTTGTTGCCGGAAGTAAGCATTTTCCAACGATTAATCCCGCCACTGAAGAGATCCTTAGCCAAATTGCTTTGGCTGGCAAGAGTGATGTCGATGCTGCTGTTAAAGCAGCGCGTAAGGCTTACAACTCAACATGGTCAAAGATGCCTGGCAAAGAACGTGGAAAATATCTTTTTAGAATTGCACGCATATTACAAGAGCGAGCTCGTGAGTTTGCTGTCTTGGAAACTTTAGATAACGGTAAACCTATACGCGAATCACGCGATACTGATATTCCATTAGCCGCGGCACATTTTTTCTATCACGCAGGTTGGGCAGACAAGCTCGAATATGCAGGCCTTGGTAGTTCACCAAAACCTTTGGGTGTTGCAGGACAGATCATTCCGTGGAATTTCCCTCTATTAATGCTGGCGTGGAAAGTTGCACCAGCGTTAGCCACCGGAAATACGGTTGTACTAAAACCTGCTGAATCAACTTCACTAACTGCGCTTTTGTTTGCTGAAGTTTGCCAACAGGCCGAACTGCCTGCTGGTGTTGTAAACATTGTCACCGGTGATGGATCAACGGGTGCTTTAATTGTTAATCATCCAGGCATCGATAAAATCGCATTTACTGGATCAACTGAAGTTGGAAAAATTATTGCGCGATCAGTTGCACCCACAAAAAAGAGTGTTACTTTAGAGTTAGGTGGCAAAGGGGCAAATATTGTTTTCGAAGATGCCGCCATCGATGAAACAGTTGAGGGAATAATTGATGGTATTTTCTTTAACCAAGGTCACGTTTGTTGTGCTGGATCCCGATTACTTCTGCAGGAAAACATCGCAGAAGAGGTTTTACATAAGCTAAAAAAGCGTATGGAGAAAATCCGTGTTGGTGATCCCATGGATAAAAACACAGATGTTGGTGCGATAAATAGCAAAGAGCAGCTTGCAAAAATAGTAGAGCTTGCAAAAGTTGGGGATGCCGAAGGTGGGCAGCGTTGGAGCCCAGCATGTGAACTCCCTAAAAAGGGTTATTGGTTTGCGCCAACGATTTTTACTGGAGTTACTTCGGCGCACCGAATTGCACGCGAAGAGATATTTGGACCAGTTCTTTCAGTACTAACTTTCCGTACCCCCCAAGAGGCAATTGAGAAGGCAAATAACACCCCATTTGGGCTGTCTGCGGGCATTTGGGGCGAGAAGGGCTCCCGAACGTTGTGGGCGGCTCAACAACTAAGGGCTGGAGTTATCTGGACGAATTCATTTAACAAGTTTGATCCAACATCGCCATTTGGCGGATATAAAGAGTCGGGCTGGGGTCGCGAAGGTGGACGCCATGGTTTGGCTGCATATCTCAAATCAGTTTCTAACGAGAAGGGGGTTATGTAATGAGTGAGCGCATTGATGTGAAAAAAACCTACAAACTCTTTATCAACGGAGCATTTCCTCGCAGTGAATCTGGTCGTACATATGAAGTGAAAACTTCTAAAGGTGCATTTCTTGCCAATGCATGTCAATCTTCAAGAAAAGATTTACGCGAAGCAGTTGTTGCAGCACGCGCTGCTCATAATGGCTGGAGTAAAGCAACGGCATATAACCGTGGACAGATTTTGTATCGAATTGCAGAGATGCTGCAAGCTCGAACAGGTGAGTTTGTTCAAGAAATCATGATCACAACTGGTGTCACAAAAGTAAAGGCAGAGAAAGAAGTTCTACAAGCGATTGACACATTAGTTTGGTATGCCGGATGGAGCGATAAGATTTCTTCTCTGACTGGCGCAAACAATCCTGTTGCTGGTCCTTTTTATAACTTCACAATTCCTGAAAGTATGGGAGTTGTGGCAGCCGTAGCCCCTGAGAACCCATCTCTTTTAGGTTTGATTGAATCTATTGCACCAGTGATAACTTCTGGAAATACAGTAATTGTCCTTGCAAGTACAAAGGCCCCATTATCTGCGATGAGCTTTGCAGAGGTTCTTGCAACCAGTGACTTACCAGCAGGAGTGATTAATGTTTTGACTGGCAAAAAGGATGAAATCGCACCTTGGATGGCATCTCACATGGATATTGATGCGATGGATATCTCTGGGCTATCTTCTAAGTTAACATCAGAAATAAAAGTTGCTGGAGCAGAAAACCTCAAAAGAATTTATAGCTTTAAAGGCGCTACTGCCGCCCGAATTACGGCCTTTGCAGAGAGTAAAACTATCTGGCACACCATCGGTGTTTAGAGTTTTAGAAAAATAGTTCTAGTTTTTAGATTCAATAGTGTCAAGCCATAGTTTTACAACAGCATCCACATCTAAATCCAATGTAACTCGAACCTTTGCTGAATCTTCTAAATCAATTGGCTCAAGTTCGCGTAAAAATGCATCACGTCTATCAACAATTGTCTGACCGCGCGCCGGGCCTGCTGATGTATCGACAACCACATCAAACATCGCAGTAGTAAATAATTCGGGGCGAATTACACTTGCTACTGCTCCATAGTCGCCCAAAGTGATTGGAGAAACGCCCAAACGCTCCATAAATGCTAAAGCTAATGCGCCTCCGAACTGTGCCGACTTTGAGGACGATCCTTGCAGCTTAAGTGCTTGTTCGCGAGTGATTCCAGGGCGCATGAAGACATCAAGGCCATACATGGTTATTGGAACACCGCTTTGAAAAACAATTGCTGCAGCCTCTGGATCATGCCAAACATTGAATTCTGCTGTTGCGGTGGCATTACCAGCAGATGCGGAACCTCCCATTAAAACGATTCTATGTATTTTCTTTGCTGTCTCTGGAAAAGCTCTCAAAAATAAGGCGATGTTTGTAAGGGGTGCCAAAGGAACAATTGTCACCGGCTCTGATGAGTTTTCAATCAAATCTCGCAGAAGTTCGACAGCAGAACGCGGATCAATTTTTCGCTTCGATGGCGCAATTCCTAAATCCCCCATGCCATCTGCGCCATGTACATACTCGGCGTATTGACTCTCCCCTAGTAATGGACGAAGTGCCCCGCGTGCAACAGGAATGTCAGGTGCTTGAGCAGCATCTAGAACTTTTAGGGTATTTGCAACAACATTATCTATATTGGTATTGCCGTCCACACATGTGATACCAAGTAGTTTGATATCTGGATGTACTGCGGCAAATAAAACTGCAAATGCATCGTCGATGCCTGTATCAACATCCAAAATGATTGAAGTTTTTTCCATAACCAGTACCCTAGCGCAATGAGCCAAAATCAGGACGCAGTTATTGCCGTCGTTGGAAGTGCGATGATGGATTTAACTGCCTATGCCCATGTCCTGCCAGAGCCAGGTCAAACACTTGTAGGTGAAGTTTTTACAACTGGTTTTGGCGGCAAAGGTGCAAACCAAGCAGTAATGGCAGCTCTGTGCGGAGCGAATGTTCACTTTATTGGCAAACTTGGAAAAGATGTATTCGGAGATGCTATCGCTGAAAACTTCAATAAAGTCGGAATTAATGTTTCTTATGTAGATCGAAGTAATACACCTACTGGAGTTGCACATATCTGGGTTGATGGTGAAGGTGAAAACAGGATCATTATCATCCCAGGAGCAAACCATGAGATTGAAATCAGTCGAGCAGTTGATGCAATCAATAACATTCCTGATCTAACTATTGTGATTGCACAATGTG
This sequence comes from Actinomycetota bacterium, assembly GCA_009702925.1. Classification (GTDB taxonomy): domain Bacteria; phylum Actinomycetota; class Actinomycetes; order Nanopelagicales; family Nanopelagicaceae; genus Planktophila. The sequence continues at coordinate 2,195 of WLHC01000004.1, read as the reverse complement.
AAATTAAGCAGGAAGTAACAATTGCAGCATTTAAGGCGGCAAAGAGCCGTGGATGCACGACAATTTTAAATCCTGCTCCATTTGAACAGCTTTCCCCGGAGTTAATCGAACTGTGCGATTGGATCATTCCAAATGAAACCGAGTTCCGTGAACTTCATGGGGCATTGCCAACTAGTGATGAAATTCTAAAAAGCTTTAGACCTGGAAAGAAATCGATTGTAACTGTGGGTAGTCAGGGCGCAATTTTCATAGATTCTGATGGCTCACTAGTTAAATGTCCGGCTCCACAATCAACGGCAGTTGATACAACAGGGGCCGGAGATAGCTTTGTTGGCAGTTTTGCCTACGCATTAGCTAAGGGTGAGGATCCAGCAACTGCTATGCGCTTTGGTGTAAAGGTTGCATCTCGAAGCGTTACGAAAAAAGGCGCCCAGTCTTCATACCCTGATCAAGCTGAGATAAAGACGTTTTCGTAACCACGCAAAACAAATGTTGGCCGACGTACTGGCTTAGTTGATAGTTGCATTCCTGGATACTTTTCCCACAAAGCAGGCAATGAAACGCTCATCTCAAGTCTTGCTAATGGCGCACCCAGACAGAAGTGAATACCAGCACCAAAACCAACATGAGGATTTGGATCACGGGTTACATCCATTGATTCTGCCGATGAGAAAATAGATTCATCACGGTTTGCAGAACCAATCAATGCAGCAATTTTCTGTCCTTGTTTGATCTCTACTCCCCCTATCTGAGTATCGGCCGTAGCAGTTCGCTCAAACAAATGCAGTGGTGCGTCAAATCGCATGAACTCTTCTAGCGCCGTATTAGTTAGCTCTCTAGGCTTTTCCCGCAGGAGTTTTGTTTGGTCAGGGCGCTCCAAAACAGCCACCATTCCATTTCCAAAAGCATTCACGCTTGCTTCATGGCCTGCGTTTAAAAGCAAAATGCACGTTGCTACTAACTCCTGCATGTTGAGCTTTTCTCCATTTTCTTCAACAGTTGCTAACTCTGTTATTAAATCTTGGCCAGGAGTTTTCTTACGCTGTTCTGCTAGTCCACGTACATACTCTGCAAATTCACGTCCGGCTTCTTTAGCATCGGCTTGATATTGCAGGGATGGATTTACTTCGTACATCTTTACAATTGCTTGAGACCACGGACGAAGTAAGTGTTCATCACTTTCAGGAAAACCTAAAAGATCGGCAATGATTTTTACTGGCAGAGGCTCGGCGTAGTCTGCAATAAGATCAAAGGTTTCCCCTGATTTCACTTTCTCATCAATGCAATCCAGTAATTGTTTAGTGATGCGCTCAACAGATGGTCGCATTCCTTCAATTTTCTGACGATTAAATGCCTTTGCAACGAGTGAGCGTAATCGAGTGTGCTTGGGTGGCTCACTATCTAAAATTGAATCTGCATGGAGCCAGTTGAAAATCTCCCACTCAAACTCTGGAGTTTTTGGCGCGAATATTCGTCCTAATGATTTATTTCGAAACACATCATTGGCATCACCATGTTTGGCAGCCAGAAAGATTTGCATTCCTTCGTGCCAAACAGGCCCATCCCCTTTGCGTAACTCCTTTAAAGCAGGATAAGGGTCAGCTATGAAATCTGGATCGGTAAAATCAAGTGCCGAGTGGGTCATGTTCCCGATGAAATCTTTGCATAACCAGGTTTGATTACTTTTTCAATAATCTCTAGCCGCTCTGGATACGGGATAAATGCGCTCTTCATAGCATTAATTGTTACTCGTTGAAGTTCTGTAAAGTTCCAATTAAAAGCCTTTACTGCTTCTTCCATCTCAAATGACATTGATGTCTGACTCATCAATCTGTTATCTGTATTAAGAGTTACCCGAAAACGAAGTTGAGCCAGTTTGCCAATTGGATGTTCGGCATAACTTGCAGCAGCACCTGTTTGTAAGTTTGAGGTTGGACAGAGCTCTAATGGAATTCTTCGATCACGAACGTATGATGCAAGTCGACCTAGTTTTGGGGTAGCCCCAGAGAAATCAATATCATCGATGATACGAACTCCGTGACCTAATCGTTCGGCTCCACAGAGTTGGATCGCTTCCCAGATCGACGGGAGTCCGTAGGCTTCACCAGCATGGATAGTAAAATGGGCATCTTCTTTACGAAGATAATCAAAAGTATCTTTTTGATCACTCGGCGGAAAACCATCTTCAGGACCAG
>WLHC01000039.1 GCA_009702925.1 Actinomycetota bacterium | reverse complement strand
TCCACACAATGTTGAGTTCTTCTGATCCCATAAGAATTTCTTCTTTACGAGTTCCAGATGCCACAACGTTAACGGCTGGGAAGATTCTCTTATCTGCCATACGGCGATCAAGAATCAACTCCATGTTTCCTGTTCCCTTAAACTCTTCGAAAATAACTTCATCCATGCGTGAGCCTGTATCGACAAGTGCGGTAGCAAGAATTGTTAGTGAGCCACCATCTTCAATATTACGAGCGGCACCAAAAAACTTCTTAGGTGGATACAAAGCTGCTGAATCAACACCACCGGAGAGAATTCGACCTGATGCAGGTGCGGCAATGTTGTAAGCACGTCCTAAACGAGTAATAGAGTCAAGAAGTACAACTACATCGTGACCAAGTTCAACAAGACGTTTTGCGCGCTCAATTGCAAGCTCTGCAATTGTTGTGTGGTCATCGGCTGGACGGTCAAAAGTTGATGCGATAACTTCACCCTTAACAGAGCGTTGCATATCTGTAACTTCTTCTGGACGCTCATCAACTAGAACAACCATTAAGTGACACTCTGGATTATTAGTTGTGATTGCATTTGCAATTGACTGCAAGACCATTGTCTTTCCAGCCTTCGGAGGAGAAACAATTAGTCCGCGTTGACCTTTACCAATTGGTGCGATCAGATCGATAACTCGAGTAGTAAGAATGTTTGGTTCTGTTTCAAGACGTAGACGCTCCTGTGGATACAAAGGAGTGAGCTTGCCAAATTCAACACGGTTGCGTGCCTCATCAGGTGTAACCCCGTTAACTGTTTCAAGAGTAATCAGCGCATTAAATTTCTCTTTGCGCTCACCTTCACGCGGTTGGCGAACTTGTCCTGTAACGACATCACCTTTACGCAGTCCATTCTTTCGAACTTGCTGCAATGAAACATAAACATCGTTTGGACCTGGCAAATATCCACCAGTTCGAATAAATGCATAACTTTCGAGAATATCTAGAAGACCCCCAACAGGAACAAGAACATCATCCTCGCTCAATACTGGTTCGCGTTCTTCTCTTGGTCCACGATCACGGTTGCGGTCACGGTTGCGATTGCGACCCTGACGATCATTACGATCGAATCGATCACGACCTCCACGATCATTGTTTGACGATGGTGCTGAGTCTTCTTCATCGTCAGAATCTTGGGAATTACTCTTTGGCTTAGAATCTTTTTTGCGGTTATTTCGTGCTTCGCGGCGGGCTTCACGTTCGGCCTTTGCTTCTTCACGATTTTTTGCTTGCAATCCCGCAATCGCATCAACTAACGCGTCCTTCTTCATTTTCGCCGCGCCTTCAACACCTAACTGTGTTGCGACCGTCTTCAACTTAGGAAGGGTCATTGCTGCAAGCTCTGGACTGTTTGAGCGTACTGGTTCTATCTCTGTTGTCATCATTTTCTTTTCGCTATTGGCTTCGGTTTTTTATCTAATCAAAAGAGCCGATTGGTTTGTACCGACTGGATTTCAACCGACTAGATTAAAAACTACGTAAGCCGTGGATTTTTTGCTGAGATTATCTGATGTGTTACTGGCTACTAGATGAGCCGTTCAGATGAGTAAAGGTTAGCAGTGCGAAGCCGTAATTCGCAAAATTAAGCAGAAATTGCAGCTACTCCTGTGCGAGAAATTCCTAATGTACGCATAGTGAAGCGCTCCCCCGCTGCTCTTTCTAGTTCTGCCGCTTCATCATCTGCCCCTGTGCGAAGCACCAAGACTGATGGGCCAGCACCTGAGATAAAGGCTGCAACCCCTGCGCTTCGAAGTTTTGTCATCAGCGCATATGAATGAGGCATCGCATCTTGGCGATAACTTTGATGCAAATAATCCTCAGTGGCACCTAACAAAAGATCAGGTCGACTTTGTAAGGCTTGCACCAAGACTGCAGTGTTAGATGAATTCCGGACTGCATCAATATGGGGAATGCTCTCTGGCAACATCTTTCTCGCTTTCGATGTTGAAAACTCTGTAGCTGGTACAAAGGCCAGTGCACTAATTCTTGGATCAACTTCAATGTTTATTGACTGTGCAATTACAGAACCACGTTGATTTTCTTGCCAAGCAATATTTGCATTTCCAAAAATTGCAGCTGAAACGTTATCTGGGTGGCCTTCCATTTCATTAGCGATATTGAGCATTGCCTCTAGTGACATTTTTTCTTGACCACCAAGTACTAGTGAGCGCGCCAAAAAGAGTCCACCAACAATTGCTGCAGCAGATGAACCAAGTCCTCGTCCATGCGGAATCACATTGAGTTGGCGAAGTGCTATTCCGCGGGGGCGCCCTCCTAGAAAATCAAATCCCTTATACATTGCTTTAATTACTAAATTCTTATCAGTTGTTGGAACATTCTCTGCGCCTTCACCAGTTACATCAATATCAAAACCTGGCTCATCCATAACTTGTGCGATATATCGATCATAAATATTAAGCGCTAACCCAAGGCAATCAAAACCAGGACCTAAATTGGCACTTGATGCAGGAACCTGAACTTGAATCGGTTGTGCTTTAAATGTTGGTTTCATTTTATGCAAGACCTAATGCTTTTGCAGCAACTTTTGCATTAACAGGAACCACAATTGGCTTCTTTGCAGAATCAAGTGCATAAGGAATGTCTTTAAGTCCATGGCCTGTCACGGTGATCACAATAGTTTTTCCCTGTGGTAATTTTCCAGCCTTTTTATATTTTAAAAGCCCAGCAAGTCCAGCTGCAGAAGATGGCTCAACGAAAATTCCCTCTTTAGCTGCAATGAGACGATATGCCGAAAGGATTTCACGATCTGTTACTGCATCGATTACGCCGCCAGATAAATCGCGAGCTTCCACAGCTTGTTGCCATGAAGCAGGGTTTCCAATTCGAATAGCAGTAGCAATTGTTTCAGGGTTTTTTACAATCTTTCCTTTAACTATTGGAGCAGCCCCTGCTGCCTGAAAGCCATACATCATTGGTAATTTCTTAGACATATTGTCTTTGTAGTACTCGTTATAGCCTTTCCAATATGCAGTGATATTTCCTGCATTCCCAACAGGTAATGCATGAATGTCTGGGGCGTTACCCAAAAGATCTACAACTTCAAAACTTGCAGTCTTTTGTCCTTCAATTCGATATGGGTTAACAGAGTTAACTAGGGCAACTGGATAGTTTTCAGAAAGCTCTTTTGCAAGAGTCAGACAATCATCAAAGTTGCCGTTAACTTGCAAAATAGTCGAGTCATGAATGACTGCTTGGGCTAACTTGCCCATTGCAATTTTTCCTTTTGGAATCAAGACTGCCGGACGCATCCCAGCTTTGACTGCATATGCAGCAGCTGAGGCTGAAGTATTTCCAGTTGATGCACAGATAACAGCTTTTGCACCATCTTCTGCTGCCTTTGAAATCGCCATTGTCATTCCGCGATCTTTAAATGAACCCGTTGGATTTAGTCCTTCGTATTTAATCCAAACATCATTACCTAAAATTTCTGACAAATTACATGCATAAATCAGTGGTGTCCCGCCTTCACGCAAAGAGACAATTGGAGTCTTTGCGCTGACTGGAAGCCTGTGTCGATACTCTTCGATAACACCACGCCACTGATGAGCACCTTGTTTTTTAAATAAACTCACTAGACGGGTGCTCCTTCGACTCGAATAACACTTTCAACATTTCGAACAATATCTAGTTTGCGCAAACTTTCTACACACGCAACCAAGGCATCTTCTGATGCCGCGTGTGTCACAACAATGAGTTCTGCATCTTCGCCAAGACCAGCTTGTCGAACTGTTTGGATGGATACATTTTCAGATGAAAAAGTCGAAGCAATAGCTGCCAAAACACCTGACTTGTCTGCAACATGGAGGCGAACAAAAAACTGTGACTTCACCGCACCAATTGGTGCAATATCTAAATCTGCATAATCAGATTCGCCGTATCCCACTGTCGAGTAAGCAGCATGACGTGTTACGGCAACCAAATCACCCAAGATTGCTGATGCTGTTGGTGCACCGCCTGCGCCACGGCCGTAGAACATCAGTTGGCCTGCCGATTCAGATTCAACATACACGGCATTAAATGCATTGCGAACAGATGCAAGAGGATGAGATAACGGCAAAATTACTGGGTGCACGCGTACAGATATTTCATCTTTAACTGTTAACTCCGCAATTGCAAGCAGTTTAATCACACTGTTCATTGATTTGGCTGCAGCAACATCTTCACTGGAGATCTTTGATATACCTTCTGTATAAACTTCATCAATAGTTACAGTGCTATGAAATGCAAGACTTGCTAACAAAGCAGCCTTAGCCGCGGCATCATGGCCTTCGATATCTGCAGTCGGATCACTTTCTGCATAACCTAAAGCCTGCGCCTCTTTAAGTACCTCTGCAAAAGCTCGACCTTCTTCGTGCATCTTTGTCAGAATGTAGTTTGTAGTCCCATTTACGATTCCCATAACACGAGTGATCTGATCACCAGCAAGGGATTCGCGCATTGAACGAATAATTGGAATTGCACCAGCAACGGCAGCTTCGTAATACAGATCTACTTTGGCTGCATCTGCAGCATTAAAGAGTTCGTGGCCATGAGTTGCAAGGAGTGCTTTATTTGCAGTGATGACTGATTTCTTATTCTTTATTGCTTCCAAAATCAGAGTACGAGCAGGTTCGATGCCACCCATAACTTCAATAACAATATTTATTGCGGGATCATTCACAATTGAAGCAAGATCAGTTGTTACCAAAGAGGCATCTACTCCAGGGCGTGCACCTGCTGATCGAACTCCAACTTTGCTTAATACAAGGTGTGCACCTGAGCGTTCTGAAAGTTCCTGTTGATCATCTTGAAGCAGGCGGGCGACTTGGCTGCCAACAACTCCGCAGCCAAGCATTCCAATTGAGATTGTTTTAACGCCCGAATTCATGGGCCTATTCTTTCACAGATGGGTAGGACGGCGTTAAATATCTAGGCCAAGTAAGTCAGCCTCAGTTTCTCGGCGGACAATTACACGTGCTTTTCCATCTTTTATAGCAATTACAGGCGGCCTTGGAACATGGTTGTAATTGTTTGCCAGACTTCGACCATATGCACCAGTTGCTGGAACTGCCAATAAATCACCAGGAACGATGTCACTAGGTAAATCAATCTCACGAATAAGAATATCTCCGGTCTCACAATGCTTACCAACTAAGCGAGATGAAATGTTTTTCGCCCTACTTGTTCGATTGGCCAAAATAGTTGTGTACTTAGCGCCATAGAGTGATGGCCGGATGTTGTCACTCATTCCACCATCGATTGAGATGTAATTTCTATGTAAACCATCTTCAAGAGTTACATCTTTCACAGTGCCTACTTCATAGAGGGTAAACATTGATGGTCCAACAATTGAACGCCCTGGCTCAATTGAAATCTTAGGAATGGCTAACTTGTTGGCTTCGCAGTTTTTCTTAACAGTAGATGCAAGTGCTTGCAATGCCTGTGATGGGTCCACGGTTCTATCTCCAGGCAAATATGCAATTGCATATCCCCCACCTAGGTCGAGTTCAGGAAGTTCTGATTTAAACTCGTCGCGATATCTTGCAAGAAGATTAATCAAGCGCTCTGCAGCCAGTTGGAATGTTTCATAACCAAAAACTTGTGAGCCAATGTGTGCGTGAAAGCCACGAAGTTCCAAGCTTGAGTGGTTGCGTACTTCTTCAATAGCAGCCCAAGCTGCACCGCTTGCAATTGAAAATCCAAACTTCACATCTTCATGTGCTGTTGCAATCGATTGATGAGTATGAGTATCAATTCCTGGAGTGATTCTGAGCAATACTTTCTGTGTTGTGCCATTTTTTTGCGCGGCGGCAGCAACGCGCTCAATTTCATACAGTGAGTCCAGAACAATGATGCCTACGCCTGCATCGACAGCTCTTTGAATTTCAGAGACAGACTTATTGTTTCCGTGGAGTTCAATTTTTGCTGGGTCTATTCCCGCTGCTAGTGCAACTGCCAGTTCTCCACCAGTGCACACATCAATTCCAATTCCACAATCTTTGATCCAACGGGCAACCTCAGTGCAGATAAATGCCTTTGCTGCGTAATAAACAGTTCCTGCATTAGATTCGAATGCTTTCGAAAGTGCAGTGTTCCAATCTAAAGCACGACTACGAAAATCAGACTCATCAATAAAAAATGCTGGAGTGCCAAACTCTTTTGCTAGATCTTTGGCAGAAATTCCAGAGATAGAGAGTTGCTCGCCAGTTTTTACCGAAGATGACCACATGATTTACATCCTCTCCGGTGTGCTGACGCCTAAAAGATCTAATCCGTTTTTTAATACTTGCTTGGTAGCAGTACACAGTAATAGACGAGCTGTGTGAATCGCAGTTAATTTCTCTTCTCCCATTGGAAGTACACGGCAATCATTGTAAAAACCGTGATA
>WLHC01000038.1 GCA_009702925.1 Actinomycetota bacterium | reverse complement strand
TAGGCCGTTCCAACCAATATTTGTTGTTGCTGCGCGAAGACTCATTAGCCCCTGTTGAACAACTGCCATTCCTTTAAAGAATTCATCGATATCAGTTGAAACACTTGTAACAGTTGCGTTGTTTGAATCTACTGATGGAAGATCTGTTGCACCGTTTTGTTTTGCGCCAGGGTTAGCTGGGTTAGAAGGTGCACCAGGAATAACAGATGCGATCTTAGAAGTTCCGTTAGTAATTGCTTCGTTGCCAGTCATGGAATTAAAGCCAAGGAATGCAGTTACTACTAATAGTAGAGAAAGTGCTGCTGTGCTTGACTTTTTAGCAAGCTCTGAAGCCTTCTTATAAGAAGTAGAGAGCATGTCCATTGCTGTAAGGCCACGCTCTTGATCTAGAACAACCTCTGTCAAGATGCGGCGAAGTGAAAGACGTGCACGAGAAACAGTGTGGCGGACAGTTGCTGGCTTAATGCCAAGTTCTGCTGCAATCTCTTCTGTGCTGCGTCCTTCGATTTCCCACATAACAAGTGCTGCGCGCTCTGCTGGAGAAAGTAGTGAGATTGCTTGGCGAATAATCGCTGCATCCTCTGCTGCTGTCATCGCTGCTGAATGGTCTCCATCTACTGCCCATGTTGCTTCGATCTCTGCTGATGCATCATCTAGTACGACAAGGTTGGGACGACGTCCTTCGCTGCGGAATAGATCGATGCATAGGTTTTCGATTGTGCGGTGTAGATAAGAGATCGCGTGATCTGCTGACTCAAGTTCTGGTGCTGCAAGGATGAACTTGATTAAGGCATCTTGAGTAATTTCCTCAGCCTTGCTTGAATCCTTTAATACGCGGTTTGCGTGGGCAAGTAACTCTGTGCGGTGTGCTGTGTAGAAAGCACCAAGCTCTGCCACGGTCCAAACACGAGGACCTGCAGAGTTTGCAGAGTTGTTAAATGACACTTAAGGATTCCTTTTTAACCGGTTTTGTATTGCAGAGCCATCCGTCGATGTCTCTATAGCCTTCTACGAATCTGTTGCCCGAATGTAGCGTCGAAGGGACAAAACGGACATTTTGCCAGGTAGGCAGGGTTGGCAATCCTTTAGGGGTTGCCGGATTGAAGCTGGATATAGGTGCGTTGGTTCTGGCTGGGCTAGCGGGGTTGTTTAGACGCCGCGAGCGCAGGCAAGATCACGAAGATCAACTGCCATATCAACGAGTAGTTGATAGGTGCCTAAAGTTCCGGCATCCAAACCAGCTGCTCTTTGAGCGGCCAGGTCTCTTCTCGCTGCGGACTCTTCGCTGATGGCAGTGATGCACTCTTGCACTGTCCAGGTTAATTTGGTCTTTAAGTAGTAAGGGTTCTTTCTGCAGGTGTACTGGTAGCGATCGCCTTTAAACATGTAACTAGTTTTAGCGTTGAGCTTTTTACAGCTTTGACCATTTTTGACCATTGCAGCGCTGGCAGGTACTGCCGATATGGCCGATAATGTTGAGATGGCAAAAAGGGCAACTGCCGCTGTTGTTAGTACTTTACGCATAAGAACCTCCGTAGTAATGGTGCAACCTTACAAGATCGATAGAGTGAAAGCCACGTACGTGCAGGCATATTGACTGCGAATACTCGGTGAATTTATTGGGGTATTGCCAATAGCAGGGTGATTCGAATCAAGAAACTTGAGTGGGCCCAGACAGGCTCGAACTGTCGACCCACGGATTAAAAGTCCGTTGCTCTACCGGCTGAGCTATAGGCCCCACTGCTAAAGGGGCGCACATATTAAATAGTTAATATCTGGACTCGCTTTAGTGGGCTTATCTTACGACATCTTTTGGGTGGTTATTTCACAGATATGTAGCAGATGGCTAACCCCAAAGAGGCTAAAACGGCTAGGGCTGCGATGGATATGTGAGATTGATTCTTCTAAGGGTAGTTAGCTCTTAGTCAATGTAAACACCGCACTAGTTGTGCCCGTGCTTTTGACTGTTAGTACATACGGTGCGCCCGGAAGTTGAAACTGTTCGCCTTCAAGAAAACCTGTCAGGACCATATTGGCCTCAAGGCTATCGGGACCTAGATTTACAACACTCATAGGAAGATCAGCATCGCGTCTTTGAATCAACATTGGGCCAATAGCACTGCCTTTAGCCTTTGCCCAAGCAGGCCCAGCCATTCTTACTTGAAGTTGTGGTTTGTCGAGAAAACTACTGATGAACATGCAACGATCTTCTCCCGGAATGTAGTACTCGAAGAAATACCAGATAGTTTTGTATTTGAATTGATAAACAATCCTGTCTGTACTCATCCTTGATTCGTCAACAGTTGTATCAACGCCAATTGTAAGATTTAGGGCTTTCGGTGTGGAAAAAGTAGTAGCGCGTTGAGTGGCACTTAAAGTGGCGCTAGGACACCAATCGTCATTACCCATCAAATCTCTAAAGTCTCCATACTCTTCAACCGAACAATTTGTTGCATTAAACTTTGTAAAATCGGATTTGTCACAGGTGAGCAATGACGAGTGATAGAAATAAAAGTTATGGCCAAGTTCATGTATCAATGTCGTTGTTCCAAAAGACTTAAGAAGCAGAGAGTTTCCTCCTTGCTCGCCAAGTCCTGCATAACCGCATGAGTCGTTAATATTGACAGTAACCAAGTGGGTCCCGATCGGAATTGACTTCAGCCCTGCAATTTTCATTGCTAACTTTTTATCGGCAGAGTCATTGCAATGCTTTATGGCTGTGCCGGCCTTCCCAATAACAAAGCGGGAAGTCCCAAACTTCATTTTGCCGCGGGTGGTTTGCTTCCAAAATGTAATCGCCTCATCAACAGTGCTCTTTGCATAACTGAGCATTGTCTGCCCACTAGTTTCTGTCGTTGTCCCTTCTTCCTGCGCGGTCCAGAAATCTGGTTGGTCCTTGGGCGTTAATCCAACGTAAACAATCTTCTGCGTTATTGAGAAGTTATTTTGGGCTTTTGCCGCTGTTGCAACTGGCACAAAAGAAGCAGTGAGCGCCAAGGTGACAATGGCAACAAGGATTCTTTTCATTCTCTGCACATACTCACTTTAGCCCCTTTGCCGCTTGCATGAGGTGATCTTGTATTGCAACTGCGATGGCAGAACCTATGGCTGTTCAATCTTGGTGGGGCTACGATGAAGTGGTGAAAAAGTTGGCAATAGAACTTTCATTAGTCATGTGTTTTTCTCTCATAGGAAATGCTGGTGCCTCTGCCGTAAGCGCACCCAAGCCTGGAAGTAAATGTTCTGTTTTAAAAACTGTTAAGACTGTAGATAAAAAGAGTTTTACATGCGTTAGTAGCAATGGCAAGAAAGTATGGAGCAAAGGCTCTTCAGTAAAAAACACAAAAAAACCAAGTGTTGGTAATAGCAGTAGCAGCACATTGAATCCCGGTGCGGTTTCTAATCCAAGTCCTAGCGCTAGCCCGAGTCCAAGCACTGGCGCAAAAAAGAAGGTCGCGCCTTCATACGTTTTTTCATCCAGTGGGATGAGTGCCAATAAAATCAAAGCTGGTGAATCCATTGAAGTTACTTTTCGATTAACTACTGATGATCCAACTGTTTCAACACCAACGGCAATAATCGATTTTGTCACAGGACATACCCAAGCGACCTTAGTCTCTGGAGATAAAACTTCTGGAACTTGGAGAGTGACGCTCTCTTCAACGCAAAGCACATTTGCGGGAAACTACAAAGTTTATGTTGCAGTTGTTGGATATGCCAATGGAGAAAAGAATGAAGAGTGGCTGACCGTTGGCAATCTAGAGGTATCTGGAGTTGTGAAAACTGCTCCAAAGTATGTTTTTAGTGGAGCATCTTCGATCCCAAGTAGCGCGGCTCCGGGATCAAAAATAATTGTTGAATTTAATTTATCTTCAGATGATCCAACTGTTTCAACACCAACGGCAATAATTGATTTTGTAACAGGACATACCCAAGCGACTTTAGTCTCTGGAAATAAATCTTCAGGGCGGTGGAGGGCAGAATTAACAATTCCCGAGAATACATTTGCTGGAAGTTACAAAGTTGAAGTTGTAGTTGTGGGATATGCCAATGGAGAAAAGAATGAAGAGTGGCTGAACGTCGGTAATATCTCAATTAGTGGCCCAACAAAGTTGGTGCCCTTCTACCGGTTTAGCAACGTTGTTATCAATAAAACTAAAGTTTCACCGGGTGGTTCTGTCACGGTTACTTTTGAACATACATCTAATGATTCAACTGCTGACGCACCCTATGCATATATTGATGATGTAGTCAGTCCCACCGAAGCTTCAAATACATCAGGAACAAATATGTCTGGTGTATGGACGGCTAATCTGCAAGTACCAGTAGATGCCTTTGCGGGAACTTATAACGTAGTACTCCTTGGTATGGGGAGCGCTAATGGTGAGAAGAACGATGATCGCATAAATGTAGGCTCTGTAACTATCGAGTAAATACAAATCTGACTGCTAGAAATTTACTTAAATTAAATTCCTAGCGCCCGTTAGCTGCTCTCATGAGGCGGTCTCTGATGGCGATTGCAATTCCAGTTCCTGTTGGTTGTTCTATCACAACGTGGGATAGACCTAACTCATCGGCTTTGCGAAGTGATGCATAGAGAGTCTGTGCGAACTCAACATCGTTAGTCGGTGATGCTAATCGGATTACTCCATCTGGAGTTGTCGTTGTTGCTGGTGCTATAAATCCTTGACCTGCGTGTGGGTTTTGGTCCAATAAAACTTTTGCAGCTGGTGCGTAGTGGGCATCAAGTGATCCGCTGACTCGAATACTTTCTTTGCCTGCATCATTTGAGTCTGTTGGTTCAACTACATCTAAACCTGTTGATGCAGTGATCATCTCTGCAGTAATTGCACCTGGGCGCAATATCTTTGGCACATCACCAGTGCAGTCAATGATCGTTGATTCCACCCCAACAGTGCATGGACCACCATCTAATATTTGATCCTGTTCATTTAAGAAACTGCCTAGCTCATCTTTGACTGCTTGGGCTGTCGTTGGTGAAACATGACCAAAACGATTAGCACTAGGTGCTGCTATCCCTTTGCCACCAATTGCATGGAATGCATTAAGCAGAGCTAATGCAACAACATGGTCTGGCACTCGAATGCCTACAGTGTTTTGTCCCCCAGTAATAAAATCACGTGCAAGTAAAGAGCGATTTAAAATCAAAGTCATTGGCCCTGGCCAAAAATCCCTTGCTAAATCAATGGCATACGTTGGAATCTCTTGAGCCCAATCACCCATTGCCTGCATGGAATGCACGTGAACAATTAAAGGATGATCTGCAGGGCGACCTTTTGCAGCATAAATCTTTGCAACAGCCGACTCATTAGTTGCATCTGCGCCAAGTCCATAAACAGTCTCGGTTGGAAAGGCAACAAGGTGGCCATTCATTAGTTTTTGCGCAGCCAACACCATCGCATCTGCCGTGCATTGTGAGACAAACTGTGACTGGCCCATAGCATTAATTCTCCCACTAATCTCAGAATTAATTGACACCTTGCACAGTCAATAGTGGATACTTGCACTATGAAAACTACAACATTTCGAAAAACAGCATCCATGGCAACTGCAATCGCTTTGATTACTGGCGCGGGTTTATTTAACCCTGCAGCAGCTGCCGCACCTACTCGTTACATCACGACAACGGGTAACGGCGTAGTCAGTGTTATCCCTGATGCAGTTAAAGTCAGCGCAACAGTCTCGGTGTTGGGCACAACAAGTAAAGCAGCCTTAGCAACAGCCAACACAACATCTGTTGCTGTGCGCAAGGCGCTTACTGCAAACAAGATCGCAGCCCGCGATATTGCAACACAGTCGATCTCTGTTTATCCAGAGTATTCATATCCAGATAATTCAACTCCAGTTATTTCTGGCTACAGAGCCAGCCAATCATTTTCGATCACCGTTCGCGCAGCTACAACTGCTGGCGCTGTTGTTGATGCAATCGTTGATGCAGGTGGTGCCAATGTCATGATCAATGGTGCATCACCATTTGTTTTGGATAATGAAAAGGCAACAGATTTAGCACGAACTGCAGCAGTTAAGAGTGCCAAAGCAAAGGCAACTTCATATGCAAAACTGCTTGGTGTGAAACTTGGACGCGTTGTTTTTCTCAATGAGCAGTCATCTCCAAATCCATTCCCTGTTTTTGGAGTCACTGCAAAGGCCGAAGATTCAGCAACACAGATTGACTTGGGCCAACAAGAAGTAACAGTTCTAGTCACTGTTCGCTGGGCTATATAAGCGGGTTTGGTCGCCTGCTTAATCGCAGGTAAGATTGGCGAGCCTCGTACGTCCCCATCGTCTAGGGGCCTAGGACATCGCCCTTTCACGGCGGTAACACGGGTTCGAATCCCGTTGGGGGCACGCAGTACCAGCATTAAAAGATTTACAGAGTTAAAGTTAGTAAAGGCTTTGAGGGTGACAT
>WLHC01000037.1 GCA_009702925.1 Actinomycetota bacterium | reverse complement strand
CATAAACAAAGTAGCCTTTTTGTTTTTCACTTGGATCATAAAGATAAGGCGTTGTAACAGAAAGTATTTTTTTGTTGGCACGCAAGGCAATACTCAGCTCTTTAATAAATGCAACCCATAGTGGAGCAGTTCTTGTCCAGGTTGAGTTGCCATCTACAAATGCAAAACCTTCATAATCTAAATCAATTCCATCAAATCCATTGATGTTAACCAAGTCAACTATTGACTTGACAAGTGTGGTTCGAGTAGTTGGATTGGCTAAATATCCTGCCAATACAAGTTTGGCCGTTCCATCAGTCATGGTTGGAATTATTTGCATTCCAGCACGACGCATTAAACAGACTGTGTCAGCCATTGGCCACGATGGATTGCCAGTGTTGTAATCATTTCGAATCAGCGTCGGGCTCTTTAGTGAGAACCAAAATGGCAAAACCTCTTTCATTAAATCTTTGTTTCTGAACAGATATGAGCTCTCTATAGCTGCATTTTCTGTCGGACCATATTGGGAAGAATCACAAACTGCTGGTTGATTTGTTCCTGTTGGAACTGAAGGAGTTAGTTTTCGAACACGTGGTAACACCCGGTCAATTGAATAGTAAGGAATCCATCCAGTAACAATCTTTCGAGGCTCTTTGTTGCTAGCCGATGCTGTATGAACGGCACTTGGAACAACTAAACCAAATAATGTTGAAATTACGACTAGAAGTGAAGTTATCTTGATCTTCTTATTCTTCTTACTTGTTTTGCTCATTTATCTTTAGGTGCTGGTTTCAAGCCTGCAAAAATCTCCTTGCAGGTCGGACAAATCGGATATTTCTCTGGATCCCTACTTGGTATCCACTTCTTTCCGCATAAAGCTTTTACTGCCTTCCCGGTTACAGCTGACTCGACAATCTTCTCTTTTTTTACATAGTGTGAAAAGCGGTCATGTCCACCGTCATCTTCTTCTAAATCCACAGATGGGCGTGTCAGAAGATCGGTATCGTCCTCTAATCCTATTTTTTTAAAGATTCCCATGAGGTTGATAAGGATACCTTTGAGAAGTCAAAACTACGGGTAGAATTCACCAATGAAGGACTTATTGCGCACCGAGCACTTATCACGGCCTGATGTTGAATTGATATTGTCCACTGCCGCTGAATTTGCTGAGAAACCTCTGCGATCTAATTCAGCATTAGCAAATAAAACCGTTGCAATCTATATGACTAAACCTTCTACACGTACAAGGCTTGCATCTGAATCGGCAGTTGTTCATCTTGGTGGAACTCCAATTTTCATAAGAGGCGATGACCTTCAATTGGGCCGCGGAGAAACTATTGCAGATACCGCCAAAATCATTAGCGGTTACGCCAGTGCATTAATAGTTCGAACATTTGCGCAGTCAGATGTTGATGAACTCGGTGCGAACTCTTCAATTCCAGTAATTAACGCACTGACTGATGTGGATCATCCAACTCAATTGTTGGCAGATTGGCTGACCATTCGCGAAAACTTTGGAAAAGATGTATCAGGCCGTAAATTTGTTTATCTTGGTGACGGCAACAACATGTCACACGCTTGGTTAATTATGGGAGCGATTATGGGTGCACACGTTGTAGCTGCAACACCTGGTGGTAAATGGGCTCCGGATCCAATAGTGGTTGAAGTTGCAAAAAATATTGCAGCACAAAGCGGTGGAAAAGTTGAACTCTCAAATGATCCTGAAGCTGCTGCGCAAGATGCATCTGTTCTTTATACTGATGTTTGGATGTCCATGGGTGATTCAGAATCTGATCGCAGCGAGAAAATGCAATCTCTATCTCCATTTGCTGTTGGTGATCAGTTAATGAAACTCACAACTAAAGACTCAATATTTATGCATTGCTTGCCTGCACATCGCGGCGAAGAAGTTTCGGCATCTGTCATAGATGGCCCTCGTTCTGTCGTTTGGCGCGAGGCATATCACCGCCGCACAACGATTCAAGCCATTTTGTACCATTTAGTCCGTGGAGACTTAGAGGGCTCAACACGCTAATATTTGTGACATGCGCATAGCCGTCCCAAAAGAGATTAAACCTGGTGAAAAGCGCGTTGCGCTTGTACCTGATGTAATTAATAAGTTGACTCGCCTTGGACTTGAAGTTGTTATTGAATCTGGAGCTGGAACTGCATCCCAAGCTAGTGATGCTCAGTTTGTTGACCAAGGTGCAACAGTTAAACAAGGTGACGTCTTATCTGGTGCTGATGTTGTTCTTTCTGTTCAAGCACTTACTCCACAACAAATGGCCACACTTAAAAAAGGCGCAATTACAATCTCTTTTCTATCCCCAGTTACATCGATTGATTCAATCGAAGCAGCAACAAAAGCTGGAGTTACCGCATTTTCTCTTGAATTAGTTCCACGAATTTCACGCGCTCAATCAATGGATGCATTAACTTCGCAGGCACTATGCGCAGGCTACAGAGCGGCAATTGTTGGCGCAGAACTCTCACCTCGATTTGCGCCAATGTTAATGACCGCTGCAGGCACAGTTACTCCGGCACAAGTTTTAGTTCTTGGAGCTGGTGTTGCAGGATTGCAAGCGATTGCAACTTCTCGCCGACTTGGTGCTGTTGTTTCAGCCTACGACGTTCGACCAGCATCTGCCGATGAAGTTCGTTCTATGGGTGCAACATTCATTGAACTCGAACTTGAAGCACTTGAAGGTGCAGGTGGGTACGCCCGTGAGATGAGTGAAGATAGAGCAGCAAAGCAACGTGAACTTCTAACTCCATACATTGCAAAGTCACACATTGTTATTACAACTGCAGCAGTTCCCGGACGGCAAGCACCTCAGTTAATGACTAAGGCCATGGTTGATTCAATGGCTCCAGGAACAATTATTGTTGATCTAGCTGCAGAAACTGGTGGCAATGTTGAAGGTTCAAAACCTGGTGAAATCATTGAAACTGCTGGTGGAGTTCGTATTTGGGGTGGAAAAGATGTTCCAAGCCAACTTCCTTTCCATGCATCCTTTCTGTACTCACGAAATGTAGTTAACTTACTTTCACTCTTTACCATCGGAGAAAAAGATGGAGTCAAAGCATCATTTAATCTTGATTTTGATGATGAAATCATCAACGGTGCTGCACTAACACACGCAGGTACACGAAGAGGAGCGCAGTAATGGATGCAATGGCAATTCTTTCCATCTTTGTTTTATCTGTTTTCGTAGGGTTTGAAGTTGTCTCTAAAGTCTCATCTACATTGCACACACCCTTGATGTCAGGTGCAAATGCAATCCACGGAGTTATTTTGGTGGGCGCGATCATCGTGGCTGATCACAGCGAAACTAACTTGGAGTTAGGACTCTCACTTGCTGCAATTGTATTGGCGACTATAAATATGGTTGGTGGATTTGTTGTTACTGATCGAATGCTCGAGATGTTTAAGGGGCAGAAAAAATGAGCCGCACCCTTTACGATCTAATTGGTTTAGCTGCAGGTATTGCCTTTATTTTGGCGTTGAAGGGACTCTCTCACCCTAAGACTGCGCGAAGAGGAAATTTGATTGGTGCTTTTGGTGCCGGACTTGCAACGCTCGTTGTCTTTTTTTATGCAAGTCCAAGTGTTTACGGCAAAGCAGAATCATCATTGCCGCTCAACAATCTAGGTTGGATTCTTGGAGCAATCGCTGTTGGCTTAATCATTGGAGTACCAGCTGCACGCAGAGTGCAAATGACTCAGATGCCGCAGTTGGTTGCACTGTTTAATGGAGTTGGTGGCGGCGCAGCAGCATTAGTGGCGATCGTCGAGTATCTAAATTTAGGTTCAGAGGCAACTACCGCCCAAGTTGTGTTTACGGTGTTTACAGTAATTGTTGGTTGTGTCTCTTTTAGTGGATCAATAATCACATTCATGAAGCTTCAAGAACTTATGACTTCTAGACCAGTTATTTTTCCAGCTGGACGCTTTGTAATTGCAGCAACTCTTGCATCTGTTATCGGTGTGGGAGGTTGGGTTGTTTCAGCACTTGGCACTACCCCGTTGCTAATTCTTGCGGCTCTTTCACTACTTTTCGGAGTTTTATTCGTACTTCCTGTGGGTGGCGCGGATGTTCCAATCGTTATCTCACTTCTCAATGCATTCACTGGATTAACAGTTGCCGCAAGTGGATACGTGCTTGATTCTGTACTTTTGATTATTGCTGGAACTTTAGTAGGTGCTTCAGGAACTATATTGACTCGTTTGATGGCAGATGCAATGGGTAGATCCTTGTTTGGAACTCTCTTTGGAGCATTTACTGCCAAGGCACAAGATGCTTCTGGAGTAGCTGAAGATCGTCCTGTTCGATCTGGATCAGCAGATGATGTTGCAATCTTGCTTAACTATGCACGTCGCGTCGTAATTGTTCCTGGATTTGGTCTTGCTGTAGCTCAAGCACAACATACGGTTCGGGAGTTAGCAGATCTCATGATCTCTAAAGGTATCGATGTTGCTTATGGAATTCACCCAGTAGCAGGACGTATGCCAGGACACATGAACGTTTTGCTTGCTGAGGCTAATGTTCCTTATGACCAATTAGTTGAAATGGATGAAGTCAATCCAACGTTTGGACAAACCGATGTTGCCATTGTTATTGGTGCAAACGATGTTGTAAATCCTGCTGCAAAAACTACGCCGGGATGTCCGATCTACGGAATGCCAATTCTTGAAGTCAGTAATGCGGCAAATATCATTTTCCTAAAGCGTTCAATGCGACCAGGTTTTGCTGGAATTGAAAATGAGCTTCTCTACGATCCAAAGACCATGCTTTTGTTTGGTGATGCCAAGAGCTCGCTCACAAAAGTCGTCTCAGCCCTAAAGGCTTTGTAAGTCTCGACTGAGGTTGCATGTAGTTGAACTTTCAATTAAAGTTGGAGCCTAAGCAAAGGAGCCAAAAGTGCCTGCAGTTTCCGTAAACGACATAACCATTCTGCCTCGTGTTCAAGAATTGCCAGGAGCGAAAGCTCGCGTAGTAAAAAGCATTACGACTGCTCCACAAGGTTTCGAGGGCGAAGGCTTTCCTGTTCGCCGCGCTTTTGCAGGAATCGATTTAGCCGACCTAGATCCATTCATTCACTTAGATGAAATGGGTGAAGTTGAATACGCACCTGGTGAACCAAAAGGAACTCCATGGCACCCACATCGAGGGTTTGAAACTGTTACATACATTATTGATGGAATCTTTGATCACCAAGATAACAACGGTGGCGGTGGAACAATTTCAGATGGTGACACACAGTGGATGACAGCTGGCGCCGGAATTTTGCACATTGAAACTCCTCCTGAGCACTTAGTCATGTCAGGTGGCTTATTTCACGGTTTTCAACTTTGGGTTAATCTTCCTGCAGCAAAGAAGTGGTCGCCTCCTGCTTATCAAGATGTCCGAGCAAACGATGTTGCACTACTAACTTCTGCTGATGGTGGATCATTACTACGCGTGATTGCCGGTGAAGTTGCAGGAAACTTTGGACCTGGTTCAACACAAACTCCAATTACCTTATTGCATGCAAGCATTGCTCCGGGAGCAGAGTTGCGATTGCCATGGCGAAAAGATTACAACGCACTGGTCTACGCGATGTCAGGATTTGGTTTTGTCGGAGATGAATCACGCCCTGTTCAAGCAGGTCAACTTGCTGTCTTTGGTGACGGGGATTCGATTGTTGTTCGAGCTGCAAATCAACAAGAGGCACGCTCGCCTGAATTAGAACTGTTTATTCTTGGAGGAGCGCCAATCAAAGAACCTGTGGCATGGATGGGTCCCTTTGTAATGAATACAAAAAAGGAAGTACTGCAAGCATTTGAAGATTTTCAAAAAGGGTTGCTGGGATCGATTCCTGCAATATACAAAGAAGATGCCAAGCCTAAGGCTCCACTTAATCGAACCGGTGAAGGTTCCAAATTAGGTGGAGACACTAAAGCTGCAGATGTTCTAGATGTTCATGGTGCACCAACAGATATGCAAGAGGGCTAATACGCAGTACATAAGTGTTAATTAGAGGTAGTCAACCTAATTCTTCACATTTTTTACCACTAGACAAGGTATCTCTTTCTTTGCTTGACTTATGAGACAAGAAAAGGGGCAAAAGTGGAGTCACTAGCGGTTGTCGTTCTTATTCTTTTTTCTGTTGCGTTTTTTGCTGGACCTCTTGCAATTTTGCTTTCAGCCAAAAAACTTACTCAAGGAATAGAGACAAAAGATGGCGGTCTTTTCAAGTTTATAAATCTTCTGCGAAAAATAACCTTGGTAATCCTTGTCATTCTTGCCTTAACTATAGGATTCCAGTTTTTGACTATCAGCGGATTACCACTAATTCCACGTGCAACGGGATTATTTGCCATTATTACTTCGTATATTGCATTACGACGTGAGTTTTTTCCTCAGACATTTATCGTAGGTTCTTTACGTAGAAAAATACGAAAAGATAAATAAGACGCGTTCTATAAGTGGAGGTGCCGGGAATCGAACCCGGGTCCTTCGGTGCAAAAACAGGGCTTCTACGGGCGTAGTGTGATTAACGCTTTCTCAGTCCCGAAGTTTCTCCACACGACTCTTCGACGAACTCAGTTGCAAAACTGTTCTCTATCGTT
>WLHC01000036.1 GCA_009702925.1 Actinomycetota bacterium | reverse complement strand
GCAGAGCAGATTTTGATAAAGGCCGATATCGATCCCACACTTCGCGGTGAGGCACTAGAGATTCAAGGTTTTTGTAAGATCGCAGCCGTTGCACCTGACATTTTCTAATCTCAGTTATAGGGTCGCATCATGCCAGTCAAAAGTGTGACCGTTCGCGTTCCCGCAAAGGTCAACCTCCAACTTTCGGTTGGGCCCAAAGAGGCCGATGGCTATCACAATTTAGTGTCGGTTTTTCAAGCTATATCCATCTTTGATGACATAACAATTAAGTTAGGCGAACCAGGGTCTGGTTTAACGATAAGTATCTCTGGAGATCAAACACATGGTGTTCCAGCTGATGCAAATAATCTGGCAGCAAAAGCCGTAGCTCTAATCTCAAAAGAGTATGACCTAACAGTTGATGCGCATATAGAGATAAAGAAATCAATTCCTGTTGCTGGAGGAATGGCTGGTGGCAGCGCTGATGCTGCAGGAACAATCCTTGGAATTGATTATTTGTATTCGCTAGATATGACACGTGAAGAGATGATTGAGATTGCATCAAAAATTGGAAGCGATGTCCCATTCATGTTAAGTGGGGGAACAGCAATTGGCACTGGACATGGCGACCAATTAACCGCGGCACTTTCTCGGGGAACGTATCACTGGGTATTAGCACTTTCGACTGTAGGGCTATCAACTCCGGCAGTTTATGCAGAGTGTGATCGATTGCGCGGAGAACTTGAAATTGTTGAACCGCAAACACATGAAGGTTTGATGCAAGCACTTCTTGGAGCAGATGCACCAGGTGTTGGTGCTGCATTAATTAATGATTTACAACTTGCAGCTTGTTCTCTTCGTCCAGCAATTCGTTTGGTATTAGATGTTGGTCAGGAATATGGGGCACTCGGTGCAATAGTTTCTGGATCGGGACCAACTGTTGCCTTTTTAGTGGCAGATCAAGATTCAGGACTTGATCTTGCAGTGGCGTTAACCTCGAGTGGAGTAGTAGGAAGCGTTGCGCAGGCCTATGGGCCAGTTGCCGGCGCAAAGGTAATCGCCACAAATTAACTGCACCTGTTGGTTTGGAACAATTCCACTTATGAGGGAGAATACGGGTTCCGCCATTGTGTAGTGGCTAGCACATGGGCCTTTGAAGCCCAGGGTCCAGGATCGATACCTGGTGGCGGAGCGATAAGCGAAGCAGAACCCAATGGCGGAGCGATAAGCGAAGTAGAACCCAATGGCGGAGCTGTTGCGAATCCCGTCAAGATAGACTTCACACATGGCCTTACAGACCGCGATCGTTCTTGCAGCGGGCGAAGGCACGCGCATGAAGTCATCACTACCAAAAGTTTTGCATGAGGTAGCAGGCCGTTCACTTCTTGGTCATGTGCTGCACGCAGTTAATCAATTACAAGCTAATGATTTACGAGTAGTTGTAGGTGCAGGTAGTGAGGAAGTAATTGCCCACCTTGCACAGATTGCACCAAAGGCCACAACAATCTTTCAGGAAACTCGCGGTGGAACTGGCCACGCAGCCCTGTTAGCACTCGCAGGTAAAACACCCAAAGGAACAGTTTTAATACTGGCCGGTGATACACCGCTTTTAACAGCTGACTCACTTAAGCAGTTTGTGGATATGCACTCACAGGGAAAATTTGCAGCATCAGTTTTAACCGCAGAACACTCTGACCCAACAGGATATGGTCGAATAATTCGCGATGACAACGATGAACTTCTTCGCATTGTTGAAGAAAAAGATGCCAGTGAGAATGAGAAGTATATTTTTGAAATAAACAGTGGCGTTTATGCATTTGATGGAGAAAAACTGGCTACCGCACTTGGAAAGTTAACAAGCTCAAATGCGCAAGGAGAGCTGTATTTAACCGATGTCATCGGAATTCTTAAATCAGCAGGTGAATCTGTTGCTGCTGTGATGATCGAGGATTTTACTGAAACTCTTGGTGTCAATGATCGCGTACAACTTGCACAATCAGCAGCCATGATTCGTGATCGAATCAATGAGCATTGGATGCGTTCTGGTGTAACAATTGTTGATCCGACAACCACATGGATAGATTCAGACGTTCAACTGGCACAAGATGTAACCCTTCATCCAGGAACAGCGTTGTTCGGAAAAACTAAAGTTGCATCTGGAGCGGTCATAGGACCACGATCGACCTTAACTAATTGCGAAGTTAAAGCTGGGGCACAGGTTTTAGAATCGATAGCATTTGAGACAATTATTGGTGAAGGTGCCACGGTTGGTCCATTTACATATTTGAGAGCCGGAACTGAACTGGGCGATTCAAGTAAAGCTGGCGCATTCGTTGAGATGAAAAACGCAAGTTTAGGAATCGGTTCAAAAGTGCCACATCTGTCTTACGTTGGTGATGCAACAATCGGTGATGGCAGCAATATTGGTGCTGCAACTATTTTTGTTAACTACGATGGTGTTGAAAAGCATCACACGACAGTTGGTAATCATGTTCGTATTGGTAGCGACACAATGCTGGTGGCTCCAGTCACTATTGGAGATGGCTCCTATACAGCAGCTGGATCTGTGATTACAGAAGATGTTCCGGCAGGCGCGATTGGGATTAGCCGTTCTGAACAGCGAAATGTATTAGATTGGGTTCTGCGCAAGCGCAAGGGAAGTAAATCAGCTCAAGCCGCCGAAGCAAGTTCTGGCAAGAAGAAGAAGTAAGAAAGGGCAGAGATATGAGCGAAATCCGATTAACGTCCGAAAAGAAATTACGTCTCTTTGCCGGCCGCGGATTTCCAGAGTTAGCTGATGAGGTTGCCGCCGAACTTGGAATTCCTCTCACACCAACTTCTGCTTATGACTTTGCAAATGGTGAAATTTTTGTTCGCTTTGAAGAATCTGTTCGCGGTTGTGACGCATTTGTAATTCAGAGCCATACAACTCCAGTCAATAAACAGATCATGGAACAGTTGATTATGGTTGATGCACTTAAGCGTGCATCTGCAAAGCGAATCACTGTAGTTGCACCCTTTTATGGATATGCCAGACAAGACAAGAAGAGTCGAGGACGCGAACCCATCACAGCACGCTTGATGGCAGATCTGTTTAAAACTGCCGGTGCTGATCGCTTAATGACAGTTGATCTTCATACTTCACAGATTCAAGGATTTTTTGATGGGCCTGTTGATCACCTCTTCGCACTTCCAATGCTTGCAAATTATGTTGGCAGTAAAGTTGATAGAACACGTTTAACAATTGTTTCACCAGATTCAGGTCGTGTGAGAGTTGCAGAGCGTTGGTCAGATCTTCTTGGTGGCTGCCCAATCGCCTTTATTCATAAGACTCGTGATCCACGTATTCCAAATGAGGCCACTGTTGGTCGAGTTGTTGGTGATGTTCAAGGTCAAACATGTGTAGTTATTGATGACATGATCGATACTGCTGGAACAATTACAAAGGCAGTAGATGCCTTATTTGAAGCCGGAGCCAAAGATGTAATAGTTGCCGCTACTCACGCCGTCTTTAGTGGAGCAGCAATTGATCGCCTAAAGAACAGTCGTGCGTCAGAAGTTGTTATAACAAATACATTGCCAGTTTCAGAGGATCAAAAGTTTGATAACTTAACTGTCCTTTCGATAGCCCCACTTTTGGCTCGAGCAATTCGTGAAGTCTTCGAAGATGGATCGGTCACTAGTCTTTTTGACGGTCATTCATAACATCTGAAATCTCTCGCAGGCCAAGCCCGATGACAGGCCTCGAGCTCCTGTGCTTTTTGGCCTATTGAGATTGATTTGCCTAAGTACAGGTTGCAAAGATATTGTTTGCTCTGTTCCGGCGAGGGTAGCGAATAGCTTTCCGTGATCGACGGGTAAGAGATTTTTCTCCTGCTGGAACTTTGTGTTCAAACTGAAGTAACCGGAGTAATGAGGAGAAGTAAAAATGGCAGAAATTAAGATCAATGGCACCCCACGTACCGAATTTGGTAAAGGTGCATCACGTCGTGCACGTCGCGATGGATTAGTTCCTGCAGTTATCTACGGTCACGGTGAGAAGCCACAGCACATCACTCTTCCTGCTAAAGAGATTGGCGTTGCCCTAAAGCAAGCAAACGTTCTCCTTGATATTTCTATCAATGGAAAGAACGAACTAACTCTTCCAAAGGCAATTGTTCGCGATCCGCTAAAGCAGATCCTTGAGCACATCGACCTTGTCCTTGTACGTCGTGGCGAAAAAGTTGTTGTATCTGTTCCAGTTCACTCAGTTGGTGAGCACGATCGTGATGGAATTCTTGAGCATGTTCACAACACAATCGATGTACGAGTTGATGCAGCATCGATTCCAAACTTCCTTGAAATTGATATTGAGGGACTTGCATCTGGATCTTCAAAGTACGCTGCAGATGTGAAGTTGCCAGCTGGTGTTGAACTTGCTTCTGATCCAAAGATGATCGTCGTTCACGTCTCCGAGAAGTCAACTGCTGTTGTTGAAGAAGTTGTAGCAGCACCTGCAGCAGATGGAGCAGCACCTGCCGAGACGCCAGAAGCAGAAAAGACCGATAAGTAACAGCCTTAAGCCTTAGACTTTCTTGTTATGACGTGGTTGGTAGTTGGACTGGGAAATCCAGGAGATCAATACGCTGCCACCCGTCACAACATTGGCCAAATGGTTATCGACGAATTAGCCAAGCGGCATTCCGTCAAACTTTCTTCACATAAATCTCGGACTGAAATTGCTGCCTATAAACTAGGTGTTGGCGCGGATACTCATTCGATAATTCTTGGAAAATCAAAGAGTTACATGAATGAAACTGGTGGACCAATTAAAGCTCTTGCAAACTTCTACTCGGTTGAGCCAAATAATGTTATTGCCTTGCATGATGAGTTAGATATTCCTTTTGCTGCAATCCGCACCAAGATTGCAGGGGGTGACAATGGCCATAATGGATTAAAGTCAATGACATCAGCTTTTGGTACAGCCGAGTATTACCGAATTCGCTTAGGTATTGGACGTCCAATGGGAGAACAAGACCCGGCCGATTTTGTACTTAAAGCATTCTCAAAAGTTGAGCAAAAAGAGCTTGGTGAGTTTATTTCGCGCTCAGCCGATGCTGTCGAATCGCTTATAAATCATGGGCTTGAATTAACTCAACAAAATTTCAATAGCTAAACGAATCAATTTTCTTTACTTCTTAGCCAGTATTACGAAGGCCTGCTGCCACTCCGTTGATTGTGAGTAGCAGTGCACGGCGCAAAACTGGATCAACAGCTGTATCTGTTTCACGCACACGCTTTAAGAGATTAATCTGAAGCAGATGTATGGGGGAAAGATACGCATCACGCACTTGTAAGGTCCGTGCCAAAATCTCTTGATCCCCAAGAAGTGTCTTTTCTCCGGTTAATTTCAAAATCTCTGAAACGGTTAGATCAAACTCACTTTTAATCTCATCCAAGAAGTGGTGTAGTTCTTTTGGAACTAGGGCTTCAACATATCGCTGGGCCAGTTCTAAATCAGTTTTTGCAAGTGTCATCTCTACGTTACTTATGAATGTAGTAAAAAAGTGCCACTCTTTAAGCATTTTCTTTAATTGTTTTGAATGACCAGCCTCTCGAGCAGCTTTCAACCCTGTTCCGACACCAAACCAGCCTGGAACAATCTGACGCGACTGAGTCCATCCAAAGACCCACGGAATAGCTCGCAAAGAATCTAAACCACTTGATGCATCAGGACGACGTGAAGGGCGTGAACCTAAAAACATTTCCCCTAACTGCTCAACTGGGGTAGATGCGTAAAAATATGCAGGAAGCTCTGGTTGTTCAATCAAAGTTCGATACTGCTTAAAAGATGCATCACTTACTAATTGCATGCAATCTCCCCATGCAATTAATTCTTCTTTGCTCTGCCTTGGACCTCGATTTAAAACTGTAGCTTCTAATGATGCAGCAAGGGTTAATTCAATATTCTCCCTTGCAAGTGATGCAAGAGCATATTTATCGCTAATCACTTCGCCTTGTTCTGTCATTTTTATTGAACCATCAACTGATCCCCAAGGCAGTGCAATGAGCGCATCATAAGTTGGCCCACCACCACGACCAACTGAGCCACCACGACCATGGAATAAACAAAGTTTCACACCGTGCTTTTTCGCAACATCTCGCAAAGATCTTTGTGCGCGGTGGATCTCCCACTGGCTTGTTGCAATTCCGGCATCTTTGTTTGAGTCAGAGTAGCCGAGCATTACTTCTTGTTTATTTCCGCGCAGTGCAACCAGTTGACGATATGTCGGATTGCTTAAAAGTTTATCTAAGATCTCACCTGATGAACGAAGCTCGGCAACAGTTTCTAGTAGTGGTGCAAATCCAATTCTTGCTTTTTTGTCTTGGAGAGATACTAAACCAGCTTGTTGTGCGATAACAATTGGGGCAATTAAATCATCGGCTCCCTTAGTCATTGAAACTATATAAGTTTCAATTGATTCAGGACCAAATCGGTCAATTAAATCGTTTATCGCAAGAAAGGTATCAAAAACTCTTTTTCCTGAGGCATCCAATGAAGAGCCATCAAAGGAAGTGTTTTCTGCAATCATTTTAGTTAGAAGATCAAATTTTTCTTCATGAGATTTACCGAGGTATTCCTGAATTCCTAATGCCTGATTTAAAAGGTTGTGATGAGCATCAGAGTGTTCGCGAATATCCATAGTTGCATGGGTTATTCCAAAAGCTGCGACAGTACGAATGGTTCGCTCAAGTAAGCCCGTTGCTATTAACTCTCCACGATGTTCCAATAATGAATCTCTCATCAAAACTAAATCAGCAAGTAGTTCGGATGTGTTTTCATAGTCACGATTTGGAACATGAGGTGCGCCTGCAGCATGGCGATCGCGGGTAAAAGCCAAACGATGCACAATTGCAGTTGCCTTGAGTCGGTACGGTTCTTCAGCATTTAAACGCAAGAACCGCGGTTCAAATTCCGGGATATTTTTGATGTCTTTTTCAACTGATGCTGAGAGCTCAGGAGTTGCACCAACTATGTTGGTTGAAACAGACAACATTTGGCGAAGTTC
>WLHC01000035.1 GCA_009702925.1 Actinomycetota bacterium | reverse complement strand
ATCCACTTGTCGATCTCATTTAAACTTTCAAAAGAAGGAAGATCACCTTCAACTGTGGCGCCGTTCATCATGGCAAATCTGGTTGCATTCCAAAGTTTTGTCGCAAAGTTTCTCGATCCGCCGATCCAATCTTCGGCAAGGGCTTGATCTGTTCCTGGATTAGCTCCTCTTGCCAATGTAAATCGAAGCGCATCTGCTCCGTATTTATCCATAAACTCAATCGGATCAATTACGTTTCCACGGCTCTTTGACATTTTTTTACCAAATTGATCGCGAACTAAACCATGCAACATTATTGTTTTAAATGGTGGAACTCCATCCATCGCAAAGGTAGACATCATCATCATGCGCACTACCCAGAAAAATAGAATGTCATACCCTGTAACAAGCACTGATGTCGGATAAAACTTAGCTAAATCGGAAGATTTTTCTGGCCAACCTAAAGTTGAAAAAGCCCACTGTCCTGAAGAAAACCATGTATCTAAAACATCAGGATCTTGAGTCCATCCTGCTGGCGCGGTTTCATCTGAACCAATAACTTTTACTTCACCGTTTGGCCCATACCAAACAGGAATTCTGTGACCCCACCACAACTGACGTGAGATACACCAGTCGTGCATGTTATCTACCCAATCAAAATATCGGGGTGCAAGCTCTTCCGGTTCAATTTTTACTGAACCATTGCGCACAGCATCTGCTGCAGCTTTTGCCATCGGTTCAACTTTTACAAACCATTGTTTTGATAAGCGAGGCTCTATCGTTGTTTCACAACGTGAACAGTGTCCAACGGCGTGAATATAAGGACGCTTTTCAGAGACAACTCGTCCCATCTCTTTTAGCTTTGCAACGACCGCTTTACGAGCATCGAAGCGATCCATTCCATCAAACTCTGTCCCTGTGCCATCCATGACACCGTGCTCATTCATAATTACTACAAATGGAACGTTATGACGCATTGCCATCTCAAAGTCATTTGGATCATGGGCTGCAGTTACTTTGACCGCTCCTGTTCCAAACTCTGGATCTACTAATTCATCTGCGATAATTGGAATCATTCGATTAACAAGAGGTAGAAGAACTTCTGTACCAATCATGTGTTTGTAGCGCGGATCATCTGGGTGAACAGCTACGGCTCCATCGCCCATCATGGTTTCTGGACGAGTAGTGGCAACAACAATGCTCTGTTCGCCTTCTCCATATCGCACAGAGACAAATTCACCCGCATCATCTTGATGTTCAACTTCGATGTCAGAAAGTGCAGTCAAGCATCGTGGGCACCAGTTAATGATTCGTTCTGCGCGATAGATAAGGCCGGCATCGTGCATTCTCTTAAATATTGTTACAACTGCTTTGGACATTCCTTCGTCCATCGTAAATCTCTCTCGAGTCCAATCAACGCTGACTCCAAGGCGTTTCATTTGACCTAAAATGGCGCCGCCAGATTCTTCTTTCCACTGCCACACTTTTTTTACAAACTCTTCACGGCCAAGATCATGACGGGATTTACCGCTAGCTGCTAACTGTTTTTCAACAACGTTTTGGGTTGCAATACCTGCGTGATCCATTCCTGGTAACCACAAAACTTCAAAGCCCTGCATTCGCTTCATGCGAGACAGACAGTCCTGAAGTGTTTGATCTAACGCATGACCGATATGTAATACGCCAGTTACATTGGGTGGAGGCAGAACAATTGAAAATGCAGGTTTGCTTGATTTTGCATCCGCTGTGAAATAGCCAGCCTTAATCCACTTTTCATAGAGTGGTGCTTCAATCTCGGCAGGAGAAAAAGTTGAAGCTAGTTCGCGGCTAGAAGACATAGTGCGCAGTCTAGATTACGCGCTCTTCTCCTCTTGACCTTTTGGGCTACGGGAGCGCTTTGGAATATCTCCCGTGCGAATAACTAGAGTTGGAACTGCTCCAGTTTCAATGCACGCCTTAGTAATGATCACTTTTTCAACATCAGATCGGCTAGGAACCTCATACATCACGGTCAGTAGAACTGATTCCATAATGGCGCGAAGTCCACGTGCACCTGTTCCACGGTCTAGCGCTAAATCAGCAATCGCATCTAAGGCATCTGCTTCAAATTCAAGTTGAACATGATCTAAATCAAAGAGTCTTTGGTACTGCTTGACCAATGCATTCTTTGGCTCTGTCAAAATTTGCATGAGTGCTGGCTTGTCCAAGTTTTCAACACTTGTTAAAACTGGAAGTCGACCAATGAACTCTGGAATCATTCCAAATTTCAAGAGATCTTCTGGCATGACATCAGCGAAGATATCTTTACGATTTTTATCGCTGGCATCTTGTAAAGTTGCATTAAATCCAACACCTGATTTTCCAACGCGATTTTCGATGATCTTCTCTAACCCTGAAAATGCACCACCAACGATGAACAAAACATTTGTTGTATCAATCTGAATGAACTCTTGATGTGGGTGCTTGCGTCCACCTTGTGGTGGAACAGATGCAACAGTTCCTTCTAGAATTTTAAGTAGTGCCTGCTGCACACCTTCACCAGATACGTCACGAGTAATCGATGGATTCTCAGATTTACGTGCAACCTTATCGATCTCATCGATATAGATAATTCCTGTTTCTGCCTTTTTAACATCATAATCTGCAGCTTGTAAAAGCTTAAGCAAAATGTTCTCAACATCTTCGCCGACATATCCGGCCTCTGTTAAAGCCGTTGCATCTGCAATTGCAAAAGGAACGTTGAGCATGCGAGCCAAAGTCTGTGCCATTAAAGTCTTACCGCAACCAGTTGGTCCGAGCATTAAAATATTTGACTTAGCTAATTCGATTCCATCTTCGCCCTTTACTCCCCCACTTTGAACTCTCTTGTAGTGGTTGTAAACGGCAACTGATAAAGATTTCTTGGCACGATCTTGCCCAATTACATATTGATCAAGAAATTCAAAGATCGCCTGTGGTTTTGGAAGTTCGGATAATCCCAGTGAATTAGCTTCACTGAGTTCTTCAACAATAATCTCGTTACAAAGCTCAATACATTCATCACAGATATAAACGCCAGGACCGGCAATAAGTTTTTTTACCTGCTTTTGAGTTTTGCCACAAAAGGAGCACTTGAGCAGGTCGCTTGTTTCACCGATTCTTGTCATGGGATAAGTTTAGATTCCGAACCTCTTTTATGCCCACGATTTAAGCATGAGCTTTGTTCGCCGAGAGAATAATCAACCGCCAATGAAAAAGATTTGAGCATGAAAAGTTCGGAAAAGTTTCGACAACTAAACCTGGGTTAGGAAGTAGTTACTTCTTAGCCTTACGAGATGCAAGAACTTGATCGATGATTCCATATTCAACTGCCTCGGCAGATGTCAAAATCTTGTCCCGCTCAATGTCTTTGCGAATTTCCTCTGAAGACTTGACCACGTGGCGTGCTAATAGATCTTCTTGCAAGCGAGTGATGCGATCAATCTCTTTTGCTTGAATCTCGATATCAGATGCCTGACCGCCACCTTCTGATGATGGTTGGTGAATCAAAATTCGTGAATGCTCAAGTGCATAACGCTTACCCTTGGCACCACCTGCAAGAATTACTGCTGCAGCAGATGCTGCTTGGCCTAAACAAATTGTGCTGATGTCAGGGCGAACAAACTGCATGGTGTCATAAATTGCAGTCAACGCTGTAAATGATCCGCCTGGTGAATTGATGTAAATCATGATGTCGCGCTCTGGATCCATCGATTCTAAAGTCAACAACTGCGCCATTACATCGTTTGCAACTGTGTCATCGATTGGTTGGCCCAAGAAAATGATGCGCTCTTCGAATAACTTTGTGTATGGATCAAGGCGCTTGTAACCGTATGCGGTCTTCTCTTCAATTGTTGGAAGAACATAGCGGTTTGTAATATCTTGAATGTGCTTCATTACTTCTTACCTCCCGCAACTTGTCCATCGTTTGTAGCAACGTGATCGATAAAGCCATATGCAAGTGCATCCTTGGCGTTAAACCAGTTATCGCGATCAGAGTCAGCGATGATCTTTTCTAGTGGCTGTCCAGTGTGCTTGGCATTTAACTCAGACATGGTCTGCTTAGTAATTGCCATCTGTTCTGCCTGGATACGAATATCAGTTGCAGTACCGCCGATGCCACCGAGTGGTTGGTGCATCAAGATACGGGCGTTAGGAGTTGCATAACGCTTTCCCGGTGCGCCAGCTGTAAGAATAAATTGACCCATAGAAGCAGCCATTCCCATCGCAACTGTTGCAACATCATTCTTGATGTAATGCATCGTGTCGTAGATGGCCATACCTGCAGTTACTGAACCACCAGGTGAATTGATATAAAGGAAGATATCTTTCTCAGGATCTTCGGCAGAGAGCAACAACATCTGTGCGCAGATTGCATTGGCCATCTCATCCCGGAATTCTCCGGCAAGGAAAATGATGCGTTCGCGTAGCAAACGGTTATAGACATTGTCATCTAGCCAGTTAGCGCCGGTTGGTGCAGTTCGAGCGTTTACCACGGTCGACTGTGGGTCTTGATAATCCACGTGATCCTCCTGATTGATTACTTCTTTATATGTAGTGACCTTAACAATCCTTACGGTCAAATGCTTCCCAAATATCGAAAAATCGGCGCAAAACTGCCCTTGTTCGCTCAGGGCAGAGCAGATCCGTTACGAGACGGTCAGTTTGAGGAGATAAGTCTTTTTGCCATCGGTCAGCGAGACTGTGGTCTTACCCTTTTTCAGCAGCGTTAGCGATGGATTGGTTTCATAAGTGGACTTTGGTCCCCCGGCCACAAACTTTGCAATCTTGGAATCTGCAACTTTGCCTTTCCAGATTGCCGGATCGGTCACTGTAAATACAACAACCTTGCCGAGTTTGACGGAGATTGTCTTGGCCTTTAGCGGATTAACCATGACTGGTGGCAAAACCTGCGCTGCAATTGGAGTTGCTTCAGCTGATGGAGTTGCACTTGGAGTTGGAGTTGGCGCTTCTTGCGAAAGTTTTACCTTCAAAGTTGGCGCTGAGTAGGTATAGCCATTAACGGATAGGTAGAGCCAACCATTCTTTTCATTAATAGTGGATGTTGAAATCTGTTGGGTGCCATCGGCGTTGATCACGGTTACCGAAGCTTGGATTGGCGCTGTCGAGAACTTATATAGACACCGTGCAACGTTTGAATCAATGACCAAGTTATAGCGGCCAATATTCTCTTTGCCATTTCGGTCAAAGTGAGGGGCGGCAACTTGATAATCAAGTGACTGCGTTGCGGTGTTGAACTTTGGTGGAGTTGCCATGAACATCGTTGAGTTTGTTGAAACAAATCCAGCCAAACCAGTTAGGTCACGACTGCAATCATTCAATTTCAAATCACCATCCTGATAGAAGAGGCGGTTAGATTCGAAGTGCCAGAGATTTTTAGTTGCAACCGCTTTATTGTCGGATGCAGCAAGGAAGTACTGGAATTCGGTAAAGGCTTGCTGGTCGTATGTGTTTAGCGCGTGGAATGCAGAAATTTTATCGAAGGGTTCTCGACCAGATCCAGAATAGACAGAACGCCAGTTACTCTCAGGGAACATGATCCGTCCTGCCCCGCCACCAACTCTTTGATTGAAATCTTGGAACTCTTTAGAATACTCAGTAAATTTCTTATACATGGCAAAGATTGGTACCTGCATAGGCGCTGCTTCAATTGCGAATGCTTGGCCAGTTCCATTTGGCGTCACTTCCACTTTTGGATCAGAAAGACGACCATTGACCCATCCACTTACCTTTGCGCGGGTCTTTAACTCCACTTTAAATCGCACATCCGATGGAAGTGACCACGCAGTTGCACACTCTTTGACCGCAAGGAAGAAATTACAAGTAGGGCTGGATGCGCCGCCGGCGCTCATCAAGCCAGTGTCTCTGCTAACTCCATTAGTCTCTTTGGACCAGTTACCGGATATGTCAACGGGATTCCACGTCACAGCACTTACTGAAACTCGAAGTTGTGGAGTTATAACTCCAATGCTGCGCTTATTTTGAAAAGATAAAAGTGAGGCGCGCAGTAAGAAGCCATCGCCACCAGGATGTTTAATTCCATCAAATGACCACATAGATGGATACCAGCCATCTGGCATATTAAAAGCGGGGTCTCCTTTAAATGCAGGAGTCGAATAATTAGGTTTTGTCCCAGTCAGCTTTCCAGGTACTACTGTGCCATCGCTCTTTGTT
Organism: Actinomycetota bacterium; assembly: GCA_009702925.1. GTDB lineage: Bacteria > Actinomycetota > Actinomycetes > Nanopelagicales > Nanopelagicaceae > Planktophila. Next base: position 920 of record WLHC01000035.1, on the reverse strand, counting down.
GCAGTAATTGCGGTTATGCAATCATCGGTAATCGCTACAGAACATGGTGGCAAATAAATGTTGTAAGTAAATCGCGGATACTTTGAACATTCAGCATCTTTAAAATCTGCGCAAGGAACTCCTAGACCGTTCTTAATTCCCTCATCGTCATTTGCAATTAAAAATGAGCTAAAGGTAAAGGAAACTGAATCATCTACTCGGGCACCTAAATAACCAGCTTCATTTGCAGGTAATGGAAGTTCGTAGAATTGATCATCAATAAAGTCAGCCGCAGATGCGCGTACAAGTGTTGGCGCTAAGAGCAGGGCGAATATAGAAAGTAGAGCGATCAGTTTCTTACGCACTTGAACCTCGAATTCGCGATAGACGTCGTTAAGTTACTACGCCTGTATCGCCGAGATAAAGCCCCCGATTTATGCGGGGCAATTTAAGAAAATTTACGCTTGTTCTGCAGGTTCAACAGCTGGTGCAGCCTGCGGGCGAAGGGCCTCGAGGTCGATCTTGTTGCCGGATTTATCGACCACGTTGACTCGGCCAAGTGCGCCAGCCAAAGCCTTGGTGCGAGACACCTCAGCGACTAGCTGTGAGATCTGGCCCGCATCTTGAAGCTGCTTTGCAAATTGTTCTGGTGGCATTCCGTAACGCTGTGAAGTACGGATTAAATATTCAGTTAATTCAATTTCATTAACCTGAACTTCTTCTGCCTTAACGATGGCATCTAGTAAGAAATCAGATTTGATTGACACGCGAACTTCGCCATCTACTTCAGCGCGGTGTACTTCATCTTCCAAGCGGCCTTCACCTTCAAGGTGCTGGTGAACTTCATCAGCAACTAACTTATCTGGCACTGGAATATCTAGGTCATCAATCATCTTCTTTAGAAGTAAGTCACGTGCCTGGGCGCCTTGCTCAAGTGCCTT
>WLHC01000034.1 GCA_009702925.1 Actinomycetota bacterium | reverse complement strand
TCTGGAGGCTTTCAAGTTTTGTCATTGGGAGTTGGATTTAAAAAAGTATTGGCGATGGATGCTCAAACTTTCAGGCGAGATGATGTGATCGCGGGCAATAAAGAAAGATTGGCACATGTTGATGATGAAGGCGTAACTTTTAAATCGCATTTAGATGGATCGATGCACCGCTTTACTCCTGAGATTTCGATGCAGGTTCAGCATCAAATTGGCGCCGACATTATGTTTGCATTTGATGAGTGCACCACCTTGCACAACACTCGTCCTTATCAAGAGTTAGCAATGGATAGAACATATGCATGGGCTATTAGGTGTCTTGATGAACATAAGCGACTTACCAATGAGCGAATAGATAAGCCCTACCAAGCACTCTTTGGAGTTATACAAGGTGCTCAATATGAGGATCTGCGCAGAAAAGCTGCCGGAGACCTAGGTGGGATGAACAGTGATGGTCAGAGCTTTGATGGCTTTGGAATCGGAGGGGCGCTAGATAAGGAACAACTTGGAACAATTGTCAGCTGGGTTAATCAAAGCCTGCCGGAGGAAAAACCTAAACACCTGCTGGGAATTGGGGCACCTGAAGATTTATTTGTTGGTGTAGAAAATGGATGTGACACATTTGATTGCGTATTAGCCAGTCGAATTGCACGCACAAGTGCTGTTTACACAATGGAAGGGCGTTTTAACCTATCTAACAGCCGTTTTAAGCGCGATTTCACGCCCATAGATGATGAATGTGACTGCTACACCTGTACGCACTACACACGGGCTTATATGCACCATCTATTTCGTGGAAAAGAAATCCTTTCTGCAACTCTTGCAACGATCCATAATGAACGATTCATTGTTCGTCTGGTCGATCAGATGCGACAGGCATTAGTGGATGGAAATTTTGCTGAGATGAAGTCAGATTTCCTCGGCCGATACAAGCACCGAAGCGGGCAGGCTCGGGATTAAAAAGGCTTAGAAAGCTTAGGTAGGTGCAAGTTGTATTTAATTGAAATCTCACGCACCAACACAACGACCAGACCAGCTACCAAGACTGTTACTGCTGTGTCTACTCCCATTGCATCTAAAGCAAGATAGACAAGCGCTCCCGACAGACAGGCAGTTCCAATAGTTTCACGGTGTAAAAGCACGGGTTCGGTTTGACACATGATGTCTCGAAATAAACCACCAGCTACCGCACCGGTTAAACTCAAAACTGCTGCTGCTGCAAATGGGGCATCTTTGGTTAACGCAAACTGCGCACTAGAAACTGTTGCAACGGCCAAACCTAAAGTATCTAAAGACAATGCAAATCGGCCAACATTTTGAGTCTTTCCTAAGGCAATTGTGATGATGAAGGCCCCAACAACTGGAGCAAATAGCCAAGGAGAAAGAACCCAAGGAGGTTGCTCACCCATAAAGAGATTACGGAAGGTTCCTCCAGAAAGAGATGCAACTGCTGCGATGAGAAGAATTCCACCAAAATCTAAACCTTTGCTTGCAGCAACTCTTGCTCCAACTAAAGCAAAAGCAAAAGTTGAAATTAGGTCCAGGGCAAAGACTAAAACATCCAAATCCATAGGTTGACTCTAATGCAGGATTTAAATCAATAGTGGTTTTCTTGCCTGATTCAGCGCACCGATCAGAATTAAGCGAACTTTCCGGTTACCAAGAAATAGACACGACGCGAAACAGAAACTGCATGATCGGCGTAGCGCTCGTAGTAACGGCCAAGAAGAGTTAAGTCCACAGCTGTTTCAACCCCATGCTTCCAATTTGGAGCTACTAGGGCAGAGATCAACTGGCGATGCAAGTCATCGATCTCGTCATCATCTCTTTCAATTTCAAGTGCCATCTCAGTATCGCGAGAGCCGATCACAAGGGCAGTTTTTTTGGCAATCTTTTCTGCGGCCTTGCCCAATGATTCAAAAATTTGATGGAGTTCGGCGGGAATCGCTGACTGTGGGTGGCGCAGGCGAGTAATTTTTGCGACATGGTGGGCCATATCTCCCATGCGCTCAAGATCAGCGCTCATACGCAAGGCTGTGGCGAGCGCACGTAAATCTGAGGCAACAGGTTGCTGGCGAGCGACGATATCGATTATTCGAGCATCTAAATCATGCTGAAAATCATCGATGCTCACATCTGATGCAATGATCTCTTCGGCCAATTTCAAGTCACAAGTCAACAAAGAATCCGTAGCTTTTTGGATAGTGCCCGCTACCTTCTCGCATAGTTCAACAAGTGATTGCGAGACGCTATCTAGTTCGTCTTGGAAGACTGATCTAATAAGTGCCATGGGCTAAAGGTACGCGAAAGTGGTGAATAAAGGCAGTTCATATGGTGAACAAAGGGCAAACTACTCAAGCCACCCGTTAGAGGGGCTATAAGATCACTTTATGAGGCTTTTCCGCCAGGAATCATCTGTTTTGGAGCCCAACGCACTGCCTCCAGTTCTTCTTGAAGCCCTGGGTCAGTTGGATCAAAACGCACTAGTGCTTGCACCAGGTGAGGTCATTGTTTTTGCATCAGAAAACATTGATCACATAGGAATTTTGCGAGATGGGCTTATTCAAAGCCAAGAGCTACTAGCAATCATTCGAGTGGTTCGAAGAACAAATGTTAAGCAAACAGGAACTATCGATGTTCCTCGCGGACCGATTGGCGAAGGCCGCCATGAGTTAACCGTCAACGTGATCCCACTCATTCGGGAGCAACTTGTCCTTGTTTTACTCTCCGATGAGAGTCAAGCTCAGAGAATTCAAGATGTGCGCCGAGATTTCGTAGCAAATGTTTCACATGAATTAAAAACTCCCATCGGTGCGCTTTTGTTACTCAGTGAAGCGGTATTGGGCGCAAAGGATGATCCTGCTGCAGTAGAGAAGTTTGCAACCAGAATGCAAATTGAATCAAAGCGCTTAACAGATTTGGTTCAAGAGATTATTAATCTTTCGCGCTTGCAAGATTCAGATCCACTATCTGTTCCTTCAGAATTAAATGTTCAAGATCTTGTCAATGAAGCGATAGATCAAAGCCAGGTGGGTGCAGATGGTCGAAAAATTGAGATTTTGACTGGTGAAGTTGCAAATGGAGTTGTTCTTGGTGATCGTGATCAATTAATCATGGCGATACAGAATTTAGTAGAAAATGCGGTTAATTACTCTCCGGAAGGAACAAAGGTGACTGTTTCATCTGTCGTTGAAGATGGCATAGTTACGATCTCGATTACCGATCAAGGTATCGGTATTCCAGAAAATGAGAAGGACAGGATATTTGAGCGCTTTTACAGAGTAGATCCCGCCCGATCTCGACAAAGTGGTGGGACCGGACTTGGATTATCGATTGTAAAACATGTTGCTACCAAGCACGGCGGCGAAGTGAGCCTATGGAGTGTGGAAAATGTGGGAAGCACTTTCTCTCTGAAACTTCCACTTTTTTCTAAATCTGAGGAGATTATTTGATGACAAAGATATTGATCGTTGAAGACGAGTCATCCTTTTCAGAAGCGCTCTCTTTCCTCTTAGGTAAAGAAGGGTATGAGGTTGCTGTCGCTGCAACAGGAACTGATGCGATTAAGCAGTTTAATGCAAATGGCGCAGATCTAATTTTGCTCGATCTGATGATCCCTGAAGTTTCAGGAGTTGAAGTATGCAAAACAATTAGAACTACTTCTCAAGTACCGATCATTATGCTTACTGCAAAGGACTCTGAAATCGATAAAGTTGTGGGCTTAGAGCTAGGCGCCGATGACTATGTAACAAAGCCGTATTCATCTCGTGAGTTGATTGCGCGAATAAAAGCGGTTCTAAGGCGAGGAACAAGTGAGGATGTAACCCCTGAAAATGGTATTCACACTGTTGCCGGCATTCGACTTGATGTTGGAAAGCACCAAGTTACAGTCAATGGAGTACTGATTTCATTGCCTCTTAAAGAGTTTGAGCTACTTGAGTTTCTCATGCGAAATTCGGGCCGAGTTTTAACTCGAACACAGTTAATTGATCGTATTTGGGGTGGGGACTATTACGGAGACACAAAAACCCTTGATGTTCACATTAAGCGTCTTCGTTCAAAAATTGAGGCCGATCCAGCCAATCCAGTATTGATTCAGACAATTCGTGGTCTCGGTTATAAGTTAGAAAGCAACTAACCTAAACGATTAATTCGTGCTTTTGCTGCAGCCATTGCAGGCGGCTCCGAACCTAAAATTGCTAAGAAAATATCTAAGCCGACTCGAGATATCTTTAACCAGATTTTTGATTTTTTTGTTAAACCTAAAAGTGTGAGCTCTCTAGGATCCAACGTTGCGATTGCGGCATTTGCAATTAACTTATAAAAGTATTTTCCTGCACCGTTAAATGGTGGGTTCAAAATGAATTTAACAACTTCACCAGTTCGATCACTATGGCGTAGATCATTTTTCCTAAAATCATCAAGAGTGGCTTCTAACTCTTCTACTGATTGTGGTGCCATCTTTAACCCCAATGGAATCGCGCTTTTACTCCATTCACGCACATATGCATCGGCGCCCTTATCAATGGGATAACCGAGAGCAAGATGTGCCTTTAAAAACGAGTCAGTAAAGGCGCAGTGAACCCACAACAAAAATCGAGGATCCTTAGCCTGATAGTTTTTTACTTGGTTTTTCTTATCTTCAAACTGTCCCTTAACGCGCTCATGCATTGCATTGACTCGCGCTGCTTCTTTTTCAATTATTTCAGTGGATGCAAATGTTGTCACAGTCAACCATCTGGTAGTTCCTGCAAGTCTGCCTAAGGGATCACTTTCATATCGTGAATGTTCTGCCACTCCAGATAATGGCGCAGGATGAGCTGCCTGCAGCAACAGTGCGCGCACTCCCCCAACTAATGTTGCGATGCTTCCGTGAACCTGCCACACGGCACTGTCTGGCCCAAACAATCCTACGTCGTTACCTGTTTCTATTGTGGCAACCCAATCAGGCCGACCATCTTTTGAACCTGAAACATTTTCACGGAACTTGTCAGCTAATGGTTTTGTGAGGCGAGAATTAAGAATTAATCACTCCTGTTGATAGAAGTATGAGCAAAGTTGAACCAAGTGCGATGCGATAGACAATAAAAGGCATAAAACTTTTTGTCATAACAAATCTAATCAGCCAAGCGATAACAAGATATCCAACGACAAATGCAATTGCGGTAGCTGCCAAGGTTTGTGAAAGTGAGAAGACGTTTGTGCTGACATCCTCGGTTAACCCTTGGCTTAGTTGATAGAAACCACTACCAAAGACCGCTGGTATCGCCAGCAAAAATGAGTAACGCAGCGCAGCCTCACGTGAATATCCAAGTGCTCGACCCATTGCAATCGTTGCACCTGATCGTGAGACCCCAGGAATTAGTGCCATGGCTTGTGCAACTCCGTAATACAAACCATGCTTATTCGACAACGCATCAAGTGTTCTTTGTGAGCTTCCAAACTTGTCTGCAAGTCCCAGAACTACTCCAAAGATAATCAAGACAGTTGCAATAAGCCAAAGGGAGCGCAAATCATTTTCAATAATGCGTCGGCCAAAATATCCCAATACAACAATTGGAATTGATCCGATGATAATCAACCATCCCATACGAGATGCTTGTTTTTCTACTGGCAATTGTTGGTTCGATTTCTTGAGTGATCTAAACCAAGCACGAACAATTGTGGCGATGTCTTTGCGGAAAAATATAAGCACAGCAAGCTCGGTACCAATTTGGGTTATTGCAGTAAAGCGAGCGCCGGGATCTTGAGCCTTATCCATGAACTCACCAGCGATACGAATGTGAGCACTAGATGAAATAGGTAAAAACTCCGTCAGGCCTTGAATGATGCCTAGAAAAATTGCTTCAAACAAATCTTTCTCCTAAACGAAGTCGTTACGGCTAATTGTATTGATTATTTCGATTAACTGAGTGAATTCTGCGCATTGTGGAACAACTAAGAGATGCTCTTTAGCTGTTCAAGATGAGCGCCAATATGTCCACCACAAGATTTAACCCATGAAGTTAAATGAACCGGCCCTTTCTCAGGATGTACAGAAGTTCTATTCCAATCATCGGCAGATGCATTTTTTAATATTTCAAAATTCATGTTGTGAGTAGCCTCAAAGGATGCGATTGAAAGTGCAACGCTTCTTTTGTCATACTTTAATCCCGCTGGAAACTTTTCTTCGTCGAAAGTAACAATGTTTGGATTATCTTCCGATAATGTTTTTGCAAAGCGGGCACCAAACTGGATCTCTGAATCTGCCATGTGATGAATAACAAAAGCAGGAGACCACTCACCATCTGATGGGGATTGAGTGAGTTTTTTTGTTGGAGTTGCCTTAGCTGCCTTAATAAAGGCCTGAGCGTTTTGAGAGTAAGTTTCAAGGAGTTCCTGTGGGTTCATAGGTAGATCCTATATTCCTGGTTCAGGAAGATAAACAGAGCCAAAGTGATAGATAATAGGCTCAGGTTAAATCGCTACGTAAGAAATGGAGCCAGCCATGTCGCAGTCACCCGTGGAGACATTAGGAATTAAGGGTTCAGATTTCGTCATGTTTAGCACCAACTGGTGTGGCTACTGCAAGCGTCTTAAGAGTCAATTGAATGAATCTGGTGTGGAGTTTCGCGAAGTCAATGTTGAAGAAGAGATTCAATATGCTCCATTTGTAGAATTAGTTAATGGTGGCAACCGTGTTGTTCCAACGCTGCTGTTTTCAGACGGTTCTTCCCTAACTAATCCTTCAGTGATTGCAGTTAAAGAGAAGATCGCATCGCTTTCTTAATTTCCAATCGTTACACCAACTGATGAGCATCGCTTAGAAATTGAAGCAGAGATCGACTCGATATTTTCTTGAGATCCTTGAGCTGTTTGAGATTGACCAAGTGCATCGATGAGTAATCCGATGTCCTCTGCAAGGCCTGTAGAAAGAAGAGACCTAGCTTGATCACCAACAAGTGAATCTATCTGTGAACTTAATCCTGAATCGACCAAGCCAGATTGATAGGCCGTTGTTATTCCACCAATTGTTGAAGACAAAGCTTTACAGGCTGCTGCATCGGTTGCAGTTTTTGCAAGATCTCCAACTCCGCAGCCTGTAAGAACTACTAGAAGTGATGAAGAGATGGCAACAGTCAGAATTTTCATGGCGAAACCATATTGAGGGTTGCTGAGATTTCACTTAATTTCAACTGAAACAGAAAAAATGTCTTACACGTAGAACTGGTGAACTGTGCCACTCCAGTGTCTAAGAAATCGGATTTTCGAGATAAGCACATCTCTAAACGGAAACTTGCAGTTGATTAGAAGTTTATGGATTGCAAAAATCGCAATGAGCTGGATCCAAGAACTCCCTGATTACATCTCCGAGCTCTCGGTGCTCACATTTGGTGCATCCGAGGATTTCGCGCTTGATTGCATTGGGTTTAATTTCACCACAGCCAAGGCATTTCAAGCCCCTTTCGTAATTAAATCTTCCCCAACCTGGAACTTGGCATTTAACACAGAGTGTTGCAATCCTTTTAGCAAGAAGTGCGGCAACGTTTTTGATGTTTTTTTGTCTTGATGGAGAACAATGTGC
>WLHC01000033.1 GCA_009702925.1 Actinomycetota bacterium | reverse complement strand
TCTTCTTCGTTTGCTGCTTGAGCAGCGGCTAAAAATTGAGTCTCCTCTGCAGACAAGCATTTCTCATATTCAATTAACTGAATCTCTTTTGAAAGAGAAGGTGACCCTGCACAACCCGCAAGTAATAGTATTCCTGAGAAGGGAATCAAAGCCAATAAGGTTCTTTTCATAAAATCAGTGTATTAATTGTGTATTAGTTTTAAAAGATTTAACTTGGATTCCAGAACAACTAATGCAATAATTTAAGCACGAAGGCAACTTAATACGCACGAAATGGTGCCCCGAGTGGGGGTCGAACCCACACTGGGAGGATTTTAAGTCCTCTGCCTCTGCCATTGGGCTATCGGGGCGTTACCAAGTTAGTTACAAGCGGGGGTAAATCTACACTTAATTTCCGGATTGAAATCCCATTATTGTCTCGATCAAATTACTCAACCTACTCATGCCTTAACCGCCACTGGCAATAGAGAGTGCAATGCCATCCAAAATATCTGTCTCGGAGGCAATAAATTCAGTTGCACCAGTCGCTTTCATTACTTCGGAGAGAACTAAGGCACCTGCTGCTATCACATCAACTCGGCCAGGATGCATGTAACCAAGATTAATTCGTTCATCTCTATTCAACTGAAGAAAATTTGTAGAAACTTTGTGGACATGCGTTGAAGAAATTCGTGACAAGTGGATTGAATATCGATCATAAATCTCTAGCTCAAGTGCTGCCGCTGCAACAGTTGTTGCAGTACCGGCAACGGCTACGAGAGTTTTTGCTTGAGTGATAGGAACTTCTCTCCCTGCTAATGCAATAGCTTCTTGAATATCTGTTCTCGCTAATTCAATTTGATTGTGCTTTGGAGGATCGTCCTTAAAGTGCCTCTCACTCATTCGAACACATCCGATATTCACACTTTTTGCAGATTCGACTTTGTGATTGCCGAAAACAAATTCCGTTGAACCCCCACCAATATCGACAACCAAAAAAGGTCCTGAGTTAGGATTTAATTCTTGAATGGCTCCTATAAATGATAACTCGGCTTCTTCAACTCCAGTAATGACTTCAACATCGATTCCGAGACGTTCACGAACGCCATCAATAAATAATGCTCGATTGGTTGCATCTCTGGTTGCACTCGTTGCGCAGAAGCGAATCTTTTCAACACCACGTCTGGCAATCTCTGCAGCGAATTTATCTACAGCCGTAAGGGTTCGTTCAATTGCATCTGGATGAAATTCACCAGTTTGATCAACACCTTGACCAAGACGAACTATCTCCATATCGCGCACAACTTCTCGAAGTTTGTTTGACTCTACATCTGCAATTAAAAGGCGTATTGAATTAGTGCCACAGTCGATAGCTGCTACTCGCATGGATTGCTCTTCCACCACTGTGGCAGTTGTCCAAGGGCTTCATCGCCTAATGGATTTACATCTGGGCCCGCTGCAAGTGAATGTGCGACAAGTGAATGCAAACATTTAACGCGATTTGGCATTCCGCCGGCCGATACATTTTCTACTTCTGGTACATCCATTTGCAGTGCAGAACGTGCTGCGATGTAATCATCATGTGCTGCAGCATATGCACCTGATAGCTGTGCATCTGTTTCAAGTCGATCATTCATTTGCCCCATTAAGCCAGTTGTTTCAAGGGTTGAAATCACCGCAGTTAAGCGAGGGCAGGTTGCATAATAAAAAGTAGGAAAAGGTGTTCCATCTTCAAGTCGAGGTGGTGTCTCTACAACAGCAGGTTTACCACATGGGCATCTGTAAGCAATTGCATGTACATCACGAGGTGTACGACCAAGCTGAACTTCAATGCAGTCAAGATCTGCTTGAGTAACTTCTCTCATCGATTACCGGCCTCACTTATCGAGGCAATCAATCTGGCATACCAAGGTTGGCCATCGGTAAGTGCGCTAGCAATCTCAGTTGCATTCTCTTGCGAAGGTGTCGTAGACCCGTCTACAACAATGTATTGCCGCTCACCTGGTAAAACGAAATGTAGGCGCTCACGGGCTTGTGACTTTATGTACTCGGGATCCTGCCAACGCAATAACTCTTCTCGTGCTTTTTGTAAGGCAACATTATCTGCCGCAAGTTGAGACTCAAGGGAGTTAATTTGAGCGCGTTGTGTGAAGTAATGTTTTACAGGCGGTGCTATTGCTAAGGTCAATATAAAAAGAATGACAATAAATGCCAATGCGCGATTATTGGTACGACGACGAAAGTTTAATTGTCGACGCGCCATGACTAATTCTTACCCTTTGAAGCGTGGAAACGCTTCATGCCCCGCATAAACGCCACCATCTTCTAGCTCTTCTTCGATACGAAGTAGTTGGTTGTATTTTGCTACACGCTCTGAACGAGCAGGTGCACCTGTTTTGATTTGGCCACAGTTAAGTGCAACTGCTAAATCAGCGATTGTTGTATCTTCCGTTTCACCTGATCTGTGACTCATCATGCTGCGGTATTTAGCTTGGTGGGCCATCTCTACTGCATCAATTGTTTCGGTAAGGGTTCCAATTTGATTGACCTTAACCAATAATGCATTAGCGGTATTTCCTGCGATTCCGCGTGAGAGTCGTTCTGGATTAGTCACAAAAAGATCATCGCCTACGATTTGAATACGAGAGCCTAAAACTTGCGTCATCTGTGTCCAGCCAGCCCAATCTTCTTCGTTGAGTGGATCTTCAATCGAGACAATTGGGTAGGCATCAACTAATGATGTGTAATATGCAATCATCTCATCTGAAGTTTTAGAGGCACCTTCAAATTTATACATTCCATTGTCGTGAAACTCAGTTGCAGCTACATCCATAGCTAGTGCGATCTGACTTCCAGGTTTGTATCCTGCAGCTTCAATTGCCTCTAAAATTAAATCTAATGCAGCGCGATTGCTTTCAAGGTTTGGCGCAAAACCACCTTCATCTCCTACTGATGTTGCTAAACCACGCTTTTTAAGAACTGCTTTGAGAGCATGATAGATCTCGGCTCCCCATCGAAGTGATTCACGAAAAGTTGGAGCACCGATCGGTGCAATCATGAACTCTTGGATATCAACATTTGTATCGGCGTGCGCCCCGCCATTGAGGATATTCATCATCGGAACTGGAAGCACATGTGCATTCGGCCCACCCAAATAACGAAACAAGGAAAGATCATCAGAATTTGCAGATGCTTTGGCTACTGCAAGTGATGCACCAAGAATGGCATTTGCACCAAGTCGAGATTTGTTTGGTGTTCCATCAAGTTCGATCATTGCCGTATCAATTAAGCGTTGCTCCTTGGAATCTAATCCAATGATCTTTGGTGCGATTTCATTGTTTAAAAATGCAATCGCTTTTTCAACACCTTTACCTAAATATCTCTTGCCACCATCTCGAAGCTCTGATGCTTCAAATGCTCCTGTTGATGCTCCACTTGGAACAGCTGCACGTGACTGAGTTCCATCTTCTAATGTAATTTCGACTTCAACCGTAGGGTTTCCACGGGAGTCAAGAATTTCACGAGCACCTAAAGCTTGAATTTTCGCCATGTACGTCTCCTCTGAGTTTCTTGCATCTTGCCGACCTCAACTCTGAAATCGCACTGGATCAAATATATTTTCGAAGTTATAGAGCCAATACTACCGTGTGTTAACTCTGAGTTTTTGAACGAATCTGATTACTCACTCGCAACGCTTCCTTGCGAAGGGCCGCCTCAGCATCAATTCCGTTGGCATGAGCCCATGCAATAACAGCATGCAGGGCTTGGCCTACTGCGCTTTCATCTGCAACAGCCTCTAATGAAATAGCAGAAGGGCTGTCTACGTGCACTTTATATTTTTCGGCGCGATGTAAGAGTTTTTCAAGTAGCGGTAGCGCTGGCTGTGAAAGAGCTACCCCATCTACTGGTGAAGTCCTACCTTTTTCCTTCTTTTTAATCTCTTCCCAATTTTCTAGTACTTCTTCAGAATCCTTCACTTCAAGACCATCAAAGACATGAGGGTGTCTGCAAATCAACTTATCGGCGATTCCCTGTGCAACTTCTTCAATTGAAAATGGATCCGTTGGATGATCTTCTGCCATTCGAGCATGGAAATAAACTTGAAGTAAAACATCTCCCAACTCTTCTCGCATATCAATGCGATTTCCATTTTCAACTGCCTCGATGAATTCGTAAGACTCTTCTAGAAGATATTTGAGTAAGGACTCATGGGTTTGTTCAGCATCCCAAGGGCATCCTCCAGGAGAGCGCAACGTATCCATGACTTCAACTAAACGTTGAAGTTGAGATCCTTGCATTGCGTTTCTAGTTTCCAGATGGGGTAACTGCTGAACCTGCGGCATCATTTGCAACTACATCTGCAGTTACTGGATCCCATGCACCATATCTAGGATTGACAGTTACGCCAAGTTCTTTTGCTTTTGCAGTTATCAGTCTCTGAACTTCGGCACCTACTTGCCCATCAGGAACTCCACTTGCTGCGATGAGATAGCTGATTTTATCCGAGAAAGTTCCTGTCTCAATATATAAGTCCAAATCTTTAGCAGCTATACCTGCAGCCACTAGTGCAATAGGAAGCTGATCAGCCCCTCCAACTTGTTGCAAAATGGCTGCCCTCTGAGTATCGATTTCAGCTTTTGTAACTGAGATTTTTAATTCTGTTCCGACTTCACGAAATAGTTTTCCAAATAAGTGACGACGCAGTTGTGTTCGATTAAGTTCTTCGCCAGTTTCAAGTTGCATCTGAGTTGTATCAACTCCAGCACGCTCGGCAAGAATTGAATCAACACTTCCTTGAACAGTAGCTTGTGAGATACGAACCCCACCAACTGTTGCAGCTGCGCCTACTTGAGCACATCCTGTAAGTACCACCGCAATCGAAGCAACTGCAACTGTAAGAAACTTTTTCACGACTTTCCCGCCTTCTCTTGCTTAGCCAAGTTGATTAAGGGCCTCAACGACCCAGGCCAGAAGAGAAGTATCCACTATTTCCGGAGTGTTCGCAGACGGGTTCCAGACCGCTGCTTTGGGTAGGGCTACCAATACGGTGTTTGTGGTGGCCTTATAAATAGATCCGGGATACATACGTGCCAATCGAAGCTGCTTTGATTCTGGAAGAGCTAATGGCGAAAGCCGCAAAAGTTTTCCTTGCACTACAACTTCAGTTAACTTCAAGGCTTTGGCCTGTGCCCGCAAAGATGCAACGCCAAGTAATGACTTAGCTTCTTCTGGAAGTGCGCCGAAGCGATCGAGTAATTCAGATTCAATAGAATTAACGTCCTCGACAGACTTAACATCAGCCAATCTTCTGTAGAGATCCAATCGTAAACGTTCACCTGGCACATATTGCGTAGAAAGATGTGCATTTATTGGCAGTTCAACTTTACACTCTAAAGTTTTCTCCTCTGTTTCAATAATGCCAGATTTATATTCTTGAACGGCTTCTCCCACCATTCTCATATACAAATCAAAACCAACATCTGCAATATGGCCAGACTGTTCACCACCCAAAAGATTTCCTGCTCCCCGAATCTCTAAATCCTTTAAAGCTACCCGCATTCCTGCACCTAAGTCGGTGTTTGTAGCGATTGTGGTTAAGCGCTCGTGCGCCAACTCTGAGAGAGGCTCTTCGGCGGAGTACAAAAAATATGCATAAGCTCTTTCTCGGCCTCTACCTACGCGACCTCGAATTTGGTGTAGTTGTGAAAGTCCAAATCGATCGGCTCTTTCAACAATTAAAGTATTTGCATTTTGAATATCCAAGCCACTTTCTACAATAGTTGTACATACCAAAAGATCGAAATCACGGTTCCAAAATGCCAATATGACATCTTCTAACTCACCTTCTGACATTTGTCCATGTGCAACTCGAATACGGGCCTCTGGCACTAACTCTTTTAAATGCACCGCTGTTCGATCAATACTTTCAACACGATTATGCAGATAAAAAATCTGACCATCTCGTAGAAGTTCACGGTGAATAGCTGCAGCAATCTGAGCATCTTCTGCAGGGCCTACGTAGGTCAATATTGGATGTCGCTCCTCGGGAGGCGTAGTGATCGTAGACATCTCGCGAATTCCGGTTACTGCCATCTCTAATGTGCGAGGAATGGGCGTGGCAGACATTGCTAAAACATCAACAGTAGTTCGCAGTTTTTTTAAAGATTCTTTTTGCTCAACACCAAAGCGCTGCTCTTCATCGACAACTACAAGTCCAAGGTCTTTAAACTGAACATCATTAGACAGGATTCGATGAGTTCCAATTACGACATCAACGCTGCCTGCTGCTAACCCCGAGAGTATTTCTTTGCTTTCCTTCGCAGAATTAAACCGCGATAAACCTGCAACCTTTATAGGAAAACCTGAGTATCTTTCTGCAAAGGTTTTACTGTGCTGTTGGACAAGAAGAGTTGTTGGAACAAGTACTGCTACTTGCTTGCCATCTTGTACGGCTTTGAATGCAGCCCGGATTGCTATCTCAGTTTTTCCGTATCCCACATCTCCACAGATAATGCGATCCATAGGATAAGGCCGTTCCATATCAGCTTTGACTTCATCGATTGTTGAAAGCTGATCTGGAGTTTCAATGTAAGAAAATGAATCCTCTAACTCTCGCTGCCAGGGTGTATCTGGTGAGAATGCAAATCCAGGTGAACTTGTTCGCGCTGCATAAAGTCTTATCAATTCTCCAGCAATTTGGCGGACGGCTTTTCGTGCCCGGCCCTTTGCTTTTTGCCATTCACCGCTACCGATTCGGTGAACAGTTGGCGCTTCGCCACCAACATACTTAGAGACTTGCTCCAAAGTATCAGTGGGAACAAATATTCTGTCACCAGGTTGCCCACGTTTGGCCGATGCGTATTCAATTATCAAATACTCGCGTGTTACTCCTCCAACAGTTCTTTGCATTAATTCAACATAGCGACCAATTCCATGTTGTTCATGAACAATAAAGTCGCCAGATTTAAGTTCTAAGGGGTCGATAGCTTTCTTTCTCTTAGTTGGTAATCGCTCACTATCTTTTACGCTGCCTTTACTTCCAGTTAAATCTCTTTCGGTCATAAAAAAAATCTGAGCAGACTCACTTTCAAAACCGTGAGTAATGACAGAGGTAGTTAAGTTGATACTTCCTTTCATGGGTGAATCAACTAGTTTTTCAATGATATTGACAGGTAGATCAGCTCCTCGAAATATCCCGGCATATCGCTCTAACATTCCGTGACCGTGAGTGGCAAAAACTACACTCTGATTTTTCTCAAGAGCCTGGCGAAGTACCTCTACAGTTCTTTCGATATCACCACGCATTGGGTCAATCGCGCTGTAGTCAAGAAAATCTGTTCCTTCAACTAGATCACTACCGTAAGTGCTCAACTCTGCTCGAGTTAATTGCTTGTTGGAGATCTCTTCCTCTAGCTCTTTCCATGAAATATATGTTTCTAAACCGTGATGAATTGGTGCATTGGCTCCTAATGCAGCATTAGACCAAGACGCATTAAGAAATTCTTCATTTGTTGCCAATAAATCATTTGCTCTAGATGCAATCCTTTGTTCGTCGATAAAGACTATCTCTGTACCGGCAGGTACTCTCGATAATAATGTTTCAGTCTTATCAACAAGCAAGGGAATGAGTGATTCCATACCTTCAAAAATAATTCCTTCACTTATCTTGTCTAACATCTCTTCAGCACCAGGATATTTACTCTTAGCATTTAAAGCATTATTTTTTACATCATCGGTCAGTAGAAGTTCACGACAAGCAAAAATAGAGATACTTTCTTCTACTGACTTAATTGTTCGTTGGTCAGAAACTTCAAAATAACTTAAATCCTCTATTTCATCCCCAAAGAAATCAATCCGTATTGGGTAATTACTCAGAGGTAAAAACAAATCTACAATTCCACCGCGGACTGCAAACTCTCCTCGACGTTCTACTAAATCAGTTCTGGTGTAAGCAAGTGAGGAAAGATGTCGGACAAGTTCTTCCAGAGATTGTTCTTGACCAACCTTAAGATTTAGAGGCGGAGTTGACCCAAGACTGCTAATTATTCGATGAATAACTCCTCTAACTGGTGTCACAATAATTGGGTGAACCTGTTGTTTTTCTTTGAGCGCATACAGAGATTGAATTCTCAAAGCCACTGTGTCACTTCGCGGACTCAATCTCTCATGAGGCAAAGTCTCCCACGCAGGAAACTCAATGACATTGTCATGGATTTCACGAAGTTCATTAACTAAATCTTCGCTACTTCTACTTGAACTTGTAACAACTAATAATGGATGTTTATTTGCACGTGCTGCCAATATAAATGGAAACGTAGATGAAGGGCCAACTACTTTTTGTGCACTAATTGGTTGCATTGCAAGCGTAGGAATAAGTCCACGCATTAACG
>WLHC01000032.1 GCA_009702925.1 Actinomycetota bacterium | reverse complement strand
GACATCGGCTGAAACAAGGCCTTCTTCACGATCATGGGTTACCAAAATTGCAGTTGTGTTCTGAGAGCGAAGCAAACTAATTACATCTGTTCGAAGCTCAGTTCTAAGTTCGGCATCTAATGCTGAAAATGGTTCATCAAGCAAAACAATTGAAGGCTTAATGGCAAGGGCGCGGGCCAAGGCAACACGAGTCTGCTGACCACCAGAGAGCTGATGTGGCATTCGTTTTCCAAATCCCTCCATCCCAGTTAGCGCCAGCATCTCTTTGGTCGTTTGGCGGATCTGATCTTTAGTAAAGACAGCAGGATCTATTCCAAAAGAGATGTTGTCGGCAATGTTTAGATGAGGGAACAAAGCACCTTCTTGTGGAACATAGCCAATCTTGCGCTTATGCGGTGGTAAATGAACAGAGGAAAATGAAACCAACTGTTTTCCAAAGCGAATCTGGCCCTCACTAGGGCGAATTAAACCTGCGATAGAGCGAAGCAATGTTGTTTTGCCACAACCAGAAGGGCCCAGCAAAGCTGCTATCTGGCCGGGTGCAAGAGAGAGTGAAAGATCATCTAAAACAACTTTATTTCCCAATGACACTTTCAGGTGGGAGACTTCAAGTGCGTTCACTTTTGCCCCCTTGTGCTTTCTAGTTCGTAAGAATGAGTGTCTTTGTCGGGCCTGCTAATTAAAAACGTTGGAATCGCTGCTACAAGAACCAAGATTAATGCATAAGGTGCGGCCTCGTTAAATCGATTGATCGAACCGAACGACCATATTTGTGTTGCTAAAGTCTCAAACCCTGTCGGGCGAAGCATCAAAGTTGCAGGCAGCTCCTTCATTGCAGTTAGAAATACCAAGATAGTTCCAATACCAATACCAGGGGCTGCAATCGGTGCAATCACTTTTTTAACAACTGCCCATTGATTCATTCCAAGTGTTGCCGCTACATCTTTTACGCTATTTGGCACACGGGCAAGGGAAGAGCTCATACTGGTAACTGATTTTGCAAGAAACAAAATTGCATAGGCAAATGCTAGTAAAAATGTTGTCTGATATAGCGGTCCAAGTTTTGAACCAATCGATACCAGCGCAAGACCCACTACAACTCCAGGTAGCGCGTGTGCGATGACAACTATTTTATTTGTCACATTAGCAAAGCGTGATGAGCCACCAGAGAGTAAAAGACCTAAGGGAGCAGAAAGAACTAGCGCGATCAATGCGCCAAAGGCTGCAACTGAGACTGTCGAGATCGTTGCACTGACAAGTGCTGGCCCATCAATAGCAACTGGGTTAGAAAAAAAGCGAGTGAGTAAAACATAAAAGGGAAGTATTACGGCAACTGTTGCAAAGGCTGTGATGATTGCAACGGTTGCAAAACGTAGATATCCCTTTTTGACTAGCGGTGTTTTAACCGAATGAGACTTGAGCAGTTGAGACTGAGTTGACTTACCTTTAATTGATTCATCGGCTAAAACAAAGAGAATCGAAAATGCAATTAATACAAATGAGACAACGGCTGCCGCACTTCGATCATATGAAGCGCGATACATGTTTTGAATCGAGACTGTCAATGTTTCAATGTTTAGAAGTGAAACGGCGCCAAAATCACTCATCGTGTAGAGACCAGCCAGTAGTGCACCGGCGCTAACGTGGCCTCGAATTTGGGGAAAGACAACTCGAGAAAATGTCTGCCTAGGATTTAGTCCCAGTGATCTAGCAACTTCTATCTGGGATCCATCAATACTTCTAAGCCCAGCAAGTGTTGCCAAAATAATGTAGGGAATCGTAGAGATAGAAAGAATGAACACCGCAGCTGCAAACCCAGAAAAAGATGGAACAAGTGCCACCCATGTGTAGGTAAATACATAGGAGGGAATAGCAAGGGGAAGTACGGCTGGAATAACTAAAAGCCTACGAAAGGGAAGTTGAACAAAGTGGAGGCCACTTGCAATTGCAACACCGAGCACAAGATTGATTGCCACAACGCAGATCACAAGTAAGGCAGTTGTCGCAAGAACCTCTAAGGTTTTTTGGCGAAAAAGTAACTGCACTATCTCATCTATAGGTTTATCACTTGCCCGCACCAAGAGATAAACAAATGGAATCATCGAAATGGCTGCTACTGCTGCCACTGCAGTGAGCAGCGCAATCCTCCATCCACTTTGCGACTGCGTGCTCGCAGGAGGTTGTTCCTGAAAAGCGGCGGGGAGAGTGGTAAACATTTTTCTACAACAGACCTACTTGGATCAGAAGATCTTGTGTGGCCTTTATATTGCTCAGGGTTTTTAAATCAATAGATGGAGCACCAATTTTGTCCAGAGCAGGTAGCTCACTAGGTGACTGGGCACCATCTAGCAGTGAATATTCATGAGTATCAGAGACAAATTGTTGCTGGGCAGGCCCAGAGGTCAAGTAGTTAATCAAATCCTGCGCCGCTTTTTGTTTTGCACTTGTCTTTAGCACTCCAGCACCTGAAACGTTGATTAAATTGCCAAGATCACCCGGGGCGAAGTAACCAATTTTTGCATTAATTGCACGGCCCAAAGATTCTGATACTTCCCAAACATAATAGTGATTGACGAGTCCTATTGAGATCTCGCCTTTGTCGATTGCCTCAACAATGGCCGAGTTCTTGAGGTAGATCTTCACGCCATTTGCCTGCAAATCTTCTAGCCAGGTTTTTGCAAAAGCTGTTCCTTTGTTCTCAATTAACGCTGTGAGGAATGCTTGAAAAGAGGCGTTGGTTGGAGCAATTCCAATCTGATTTTTGTAGATTGACTTTGTTAAATCTGTAATTGAAACTGGCAAAGTTTTCACTCGATCAGGTGCATAAGCAAATACGCGAGCGCGACCTGTAATTCCAACCCACTGGCGATTGGCTGCAACGTATGCCGCAGGAATATCTGCTGCTACATCGCTAGGTAGCTTCGTAAACAATCCAGCTTGTGCGATTGCCCCAAGTGATCCAGCATCTTGTGAAAGAAATAGATCTGCAGGGGAGTTATTACCCTCTTCAAGAATCTGCGCAGAAAGTTCTGCAGAATCGCCATAGCGAACGTTGAGTTTGATTCCAGTCGATGCTTCCCAGTCGGCAAAAAACGGTGCGATGAACTCTTCTGAGCGACCGGAATAAACCGTCAACTCTGTGACATCACTTGCCTGCTCATTAGATGAAGAGGAACAACCAGCAACTAAGACAAGCATCATGAGTGCGGCAGTACTGGCGGCTAGCTTCTTCACATTGAGCACAGGGTCCACTTTCTATAGGGGTAGCGGCAAGGCCAAAAGCCACCGTCTTCGATTTACCGACTCTACCCGCCATGGGGGTATTTACGCAACATGAGTGTTGCGTAATTCATCTATGCGGGGCTCAGAATTTACTCAGTACTTTTGTGACAAGTTTCTTCGTCGCTACGCCTAAATCAGTGCAATTTCAATGGGTGTGTTCACAAAGGCCTTGGTTAGAATGTTTTGGTGTTGATCAAAACAGCAAATGCTATGCAGCTTTGCAAAGGCAAGCGGCCTGGTGCGATGCGGATCTGGGTTATCCAGGTTGTTGCAATGGCGCTCGCCATCTCTTTGGTCCCATCTATATCTGTTGCCGCGCCATCGGTTGCAAGCGTTCAGCGAGAAGTAGACCGCCTCAGAACTCTGGCAGCTGAAAAGTATGAATCAGCCAATGAGGCAAATATTCGTATCAGAGCACTGGAGAAAGAGATGCAGATTCTCCAGGGCCGCGAAGTTGTACTTCGCAAAGATTTGGATGCAGCCAGTACTGTCATTGAAAAAATTGCACGCGAGAACTATATGTCTGGCGGCCTTGGAAAATCATTAGGCCTTGTTTTCTCAGCCGACCCAACTCAGTATTTAGCTGATGCATCAACTTTAAGTTATGTCTCCACCAACTATGCGCGGCAGTTGCGTCAATTTTCAACCAGCAAACAGCGTGTGGATGCATCACAGTCTGTAGTAACCGATAAAACTGCGTTGTTAATTCGTGAGAGAGCGGTTTTGAACAAAGAGATTGCAAAAGCCAAGTCATCCTTAGCCTCTGCTGAAAAACTATTGAACACATTAAAGAAGGAAGATCGTGAGCGCCTTGCTAAAGAGGAGAGTGAGCGCGAAGGAAGAATTTTTGATGCCTCCAAGAAATATGCCTCTAGCTTTGTTGGTGACAACACTCGAGGTTCCAAGGCTCTAAAGTATGCGTTGGCACAGATCGGCGATGTTTATGTTTGGGCAGCAGCGGGCCCAACTAGATGGGACTGTTCTGGTTTAACTATGCGGGCATTTCAAAATGCAGGAGTTTCATTGCCGCACTCATCTCGCGCGCAGATTCGATACGGAAAAAACATATCCTTTAGTTCTGTAAAGCCCGGAGACTTAGTATTTTTTGGTAAACCAATTAGCCACGTGGCTATTTATATGGGTGGCGGAAAAATGGTTCATGCACCAAGGCCAGGTAAGCGAGTTGAAGTTACAGAATTTCCTAGAAGTTTTGGTCGCAAGCCATTTGCTGGCGCAAAACGAATTTAAATAGCACCTTTATCAAGACCCTTTAAAACCTGCTCGGCTCGAACGCCTAACTCTTCTAAATCTGACAATCTCTTTAGTCCATTTACCTGCTGGCTCATGCGATGGTTTTTCACGAATGTTTCTTTGTGGCGGTCGAGAAAATCCCAATACAAAGTCGTAAAGGGACATGCGGTCTCACCAACCCGCAGTTTTGGATCATAAACACAGCTCTTGCAATAACTTCCCATGCGAGAGATATAGGCACCACCTGCTGCATAAGGCTTGCTCATCATCGCCCCACCATCTGCATGTAATCCCATGCCGATAACGTTTGGAACCATTACCCATTCACTGGCATCGATAAATACTTCTCGCATCCAATCCAAAAAAGCTTGCGGATTGGTACCCGTAATTAATGCCAAGTTGCTCAACACCATCAACCGGGGAATGTGATGAACCCATGCTCGGGTTTCTATGTCAGAGACAATAGTTTTTACACAGTTCATCTGAGTTTTATTTGAATCAGTAAAGAGCGGCAGCAAAGGGCGGTTTGCACCTAGTTGATTGTTTTCTCGGTAGTCAGGGCCTAGATACCAATACATTCCGTTGACATATTCACGCCAGCCAATAATTTGTCGGACAAATCCCTCTGCAGATGCAATGGGCATATCACCGGTTTTAAAAGCAGCCTCTGCTGCATCGATAACTTCTTTGGCATGGAGTAAACCATTATTCAAATATGGCGACAAAAGTGAATGATGTAGCGCCCAGTTATCTAGTGCCATTGCATCTTCATAGGGTCCAAACTGAGCAAAGTGATTGTCAATAAAGTTTTTTAACTGAGCAAGGGCGCCTTTACGAGTTGTTGCCCATGTAGTATCTGGGGTGTAACCAATTTCAGCCGCAACTTCCTTATCGATCTGATCTCGTTTGTGTTCTAGATAGGCAGGCCAGGTGTAGTTTTTTGGGGGAGGCAATCTGTTTTCTTTATCAAAGTTCCATGCACCACCAATTGGTTTGCCTTTCTCCATCAGCACATTAAGGCGCGTTCTTTGTTGGCGATAGAAATTTTCCATTAAATAACTTTTTTGACCATCGGCCCACTGTGCAAACAGTGGCCTTGGAGTTAAGAAAAAGTCATTAGGTACAAATTGCGCGCCGAATTCTTTAAGAGCCGCAAACTGACGAAACGATGAAGGCTCTGCTGAAATAACCAGTCGATCTGGAAAATCTTTTTTCACCTTTTCAAGACCATTTACCGTTGTTGCTGCTTTTTCATACCGGACTGTGTATCCCAGCGATTGTAAGTGCTGTGCAAAGTGTCGAGCGGAAGAGATCAGAAAGTGAAGGCGCTGGCCATGCCAATTTCTGTCCGTTGTCATCCGCGCACTTTCAACCAAAACAATGACATCTTCACTAGGGTCGCTGCCCTTTAGCGCGCCATAGTTTTCGTTGAGATGATCGAAGGCGACGTAGATAAGCCGTTTCATTTCTTTACTTTACTGCCCTTTTATCTGCCATGTACTCTTAACCTTGCGATGGAAAATCAAATTATTGTTATCTACGATGGTGAATGTGCATTCTGTGAGTCCAGCATTAAATGGATTGAGCAGAGAATAGATGTGGATTCAATACCTTTCCAGAAAGCAGATTTAACAAAATATGGCCTGACCTATCAAGAGTGTTCAAAGTCAGTACAGGTGATTTCAAATGGAACTGTATTGGCTGGTGCTCCAGCGATCGCCTTTCTATTGAAGAAGCGTTGCAATCATTTCCTTTCACTTTTAATCACAACATCTGGCCCCTTTGGGCGGTTGGGTTATAAATGGGTTTCAACCCACAGAAGCTCCATTGTTATTAAGATTGCACATCGATTGCTTGAGCAATCAAATTTGCGGCATAAGAAAAAGCCAAAGAGTTAAATCTGCACATGCGAGCAAAGATAAAAAATGGCTTTCCACCCAAAGTTTGTCTGCGTTGTGGCTTGGAGTTCGAGTGGCGCAAAAAATGGGCTAGGGATTGGGAAAATGTGAAGTATTGCTCAGAGCGGTGCAAAGCAGGCAAATAGAATTTGCTTTCAAACTGCGATTAAAGCGTGACTACTTCTCCATGAGCAAACTTATGTGCGTGATCGCCTTCTGCTCTTAGGAGATGTACGTGTCCTTCACCATGCACGCGCCAACTCTTGTTTTCAAAACTGACATCTTGATCACTGCTTAATCCAGTTACCAGGGCAGTTGATTCATCGATACCGATGACAGATGTTCCAGCCGGAGCAGTCAGCAATTTGCGAGCTGCAGCATCTGGAATCCACCCAAAGAACTTGTTGTAATGGGGAATTGTTCGGATCTCGCCAATTAACCCAAAGCCATCGGTTCCATCTTCTTTTGGTCTAAAGAAATTAGGAACATGTTTACCCATCGCCATGGCCCCTGCGCTACAACCTGCAAGAGAGCTTCCAGAATTCCAGGCAGTTTCAATAGCTAACCACACAGGGGTATCGATCAAAGTGGTTGCAAGATATCCAGGATCTCCGCCAGAGAGGTAGATAAGTCCTGCATCTTTTATCTGTTGGGCAAAGATTTCATTCATTGCATTTTCGCGAGTGAATATTGGCAAAAAGATTTGCTGCGTATTCAATCGTTCGGCTTGTGCTGCACCTAATGTTTTCCAGAAACTAAGCCGGTCTTTGCTTTCTTGCCCAGCAGCTGTTGGAATCTGGATGTATGTATTGTTTTTGCCGCGTTCAATCGCATTGTTTAAAAGTGATTGTTCCAGACTTTGCATTACAGGTAGATACTCACCAGAACCTGCTAGAGCGAGTGCACCTTTCATGAGCAAAGGCTACCTTGCCATGGATGATCAAGAGTTAATGGAAGTAAGGTCTTACGCACGACTGATCACGCACACCACAGAATGTAATTAGCCTAGTAAGTGCTAAATTATTGAATTAGGCATTCGAATTAGAATCTTCGTTACTACCTAGTTATTACTTTCTTATAACCGCTAGGGCATTTGGGTTTAGGCCCATTTACTCTCTTTATGACTTTACCCTTTGTGCAAGTGATACTGCTCTTAACTTTTGTAACAATTTTTGGTTTATTGGCAGCGAAGCTATTGCCAGTTACGTCAAAAGCGCCATCTAGCCAAACTCTCCAGCGGAGCATTGAGTTTTCAGCAACTTTTGTAACAGTCCAAGGAACAACGGGATGAGATTTAGGGCATCTAGATGCTGTATCCCAACCCAATGCTGGGGCGGCTGTAATCCACTTACCAGATTTCAGTATTTGGAGTTCGCCTTCAATTCCACCCATATGACAGGAATCTTTATCAGTGTAAAAAGTATTTGAAAGAACTCCCTTTGCTTTAAGTTCTGCTACAGATTTTCGCTCTTTTCCGGGCTTTTCAGCTTGCCAAATTGAAATTTGTTTCGTTATTTCATCCAGGTATGGCCAAGTAACCGTTGAATTTCCAAATGCTTTAACATTTGGGACATTTCTTAGTATTTCGCTAGTTCCACCGCCTGCGTAAACGGTTGCCATATAAACAACTTCTTCCCCAATTTTTTGCAGGAGCGGACTTCCTGAATCTCCAGGGCAGACACCTGTTCCAATTTGGTAATCAAATCCCAGGTAGTTGTTTGTGTCTAATATATGAGCTTCTGTCTTTTGAGTTCCTTTTAGTCCGACAGCAAGATACGGGATGCCATCATTTGGTGCTGGTTCAACACTATCTCCTTTTATACAACCGTACCCCAATTGAAAGCCTTCACCGACTCCAGATTTAAAAGTTTCAATCTCCAGTCTGGTTGCTACCCTATCGACTGACTTACCTTGTAATTCTTTCTCCAAAAAAAGTATTGCTACGTCGTCTACTTCTCCTTCTTTCAGATTCTTCTCTGACTCAAAGCGATTAAAGTATGTGTTTTTCGTCCAAACTTTATTTACTAAAACTAACTGGTTATCAGATGGCGTTTTTTTCAGATTGGCACCAATTTGAGACACCGTTAGTCTCCCGATTGGAACTCTTAAACTTGGGGCCTTTTGACCCTGCTCAATAATGCAATGCGCAGCAGTGATTACAACTTTAGGGGCTAAATAGGCTCCAGTACAGAATGCACTTGGAGTCTTTAAATTATCAACCAAGGCCACAACAAAGTTTGACCCTTCCGAGGGAACTCCATTGAGAATTGCGTGCGCATTCGTGGAAATTAACATGCTAGATACCAGTATTATTGAAAATCTTGACATCTTCATGTGTTTATTATATTTCGGCTACTGTGTTAGGGGTACCAATTGTGCGCGGGAATATTCAGGAATACAGTTGCTCGCAAGCATTGCTACCAACCTAAGAACGCTAAATGGGTTGCGGGGGACTCGAACCCCCGACCCTGAGATTAAGAGTTAT
>WLHC01000031.1 GCA_009702925.1 Actinomycetota bacterium | reverse complement strand
TGTCATTGGAAAATCTTCCTTCACGCACTTGCCAGTTACCTGGCCTGTTCGTCACCCGGAGCACCCCGCCGCGGTGGAGGGTTGCCGCCTACTAAGCCGGGGCTAATACGTAGGACTCGTGAACAGTGCCAATTCTAGCCACTACTGCCCAAAAATCCCAGCCGTTACCTTAGGGTGCAATTCAACGCGCATTCTGGCAAAGGCATGTGCAGGCCAGTTGGAGCCAAATACTCTGCGTAAAAGAACAGTGAGTGCATAACGTGGTGCATCTATGCTCGCGCGATCTAGAGCACGAAAAGCTAGTTCATTTTCACCGCGCTCATATGCCAACGTGGCAAATAAGCAGGCAACGGGTGCAATAAAACCATCGGGTGCAACCTTTAGCAGATAGAGCCACATGTTCCAATAAGTATCAAAACTTTTCTCTCCATGAGATCCCAGAGCGAAATCGCGTACTTGAACATCTGAAAGTCGACCTATCACCTGTGAAATTAACTCAATATCACTTCCCTCCCCTAATTGAGAAAACTGCGCCGCCAAATCAATTACTGCTGTTGCTCCCTCTCGTTGCAAGAGATTGAGCTCGGCACTGTCTGCATCTACTGAAAAAGATTGAACCGAATTCTTAAACTCCAAATCAGTTGCAAGTGGTAGAGCTGTGATGTTTACATAGGTATTTTCAGTTGTCATTGTGATTCATCCTTTGAAGGTAGTAGGAGCTGCGACTATGTTGATACCGGCAATTGAAATTTTTACGACTTTGCCAGTGACTGCGCGAAGTTGTGCGTTGTGGGTATAGGTGCCGTTCCAAGTCGTTACAAGTGTGGCTACGTAGGCACCTGGTCTGGAGTAGTTGTGATGGATCAAGCCCTGGGGGTAGGGGCCTCCACTTTCTGTCGTCGTAAATGTTGAGCCATCACCAAAACTCCAAACATAAGATGGCCGCAAACTCACATCAATAATTTCGCCAATTATTTCAACTCGGCTTTGAAATAACTCTGGAAGATCACACCAAAAGTAAACAGGAACATTTACTAGCGGCTCAAACTCTGGTTGGTAGGCAACCCCAGCAGTAGGGACTAATTTTGTTAACCGATCGCTCAAATTAACTTTAGTGACGGCTTTCTTAACTCTAGGTTTAGATGGTTTTTTGACCACTGGTTTCTTTATGATTGGCTTCTTGGCTACTGACTTCTTTGGCTCTGGAAGAAGAAAGAATGGGAGCGGTTTTTTTGTTGGCTTTGCCTTGATCACTGGTTTTTTCGGAGATTGCGCAATAGTTTTCTTTACAGTTTTATCCCCTTTTCGTGCCTCAATAATTATTTGATTATTGTCTGTATACACATTGACGCAGGCAGTTTCTTTACAATCATTTGCAATAGCGGTAGATGAACTCTGTCCAATAAGCAAAAGAACAGATAGGCAGATTATTAAGGGCTTCATGGCGGTCACCATAAATGTGCAATCAGCGCACAACTTTGCCCGCGGTGCTAACTGTGGATAGTTGTGACAGGCTTAGCCCATGAGTTCACGCGATGGTGACGGTTGGATTGAATGCAGCTGTGGAAACAAGCATTGGGGAATTCATGGAGCAGCAGGACTTCTTATCTTTCGCCAGAGCCACATACTTTTACAACATCGTGCCCCATGGGTGCACAACGGTGACACATGGGGAATTCCAGGAGGAGCAAGAGACTCCCATGAAAGCACAATCGAGGGTGCCTACCGTGAGGCTATAGAAGAGACTGGCATTGATGTCAAACTTCTAACTCCTGTTCATACATTTTGTGATGATCATGGAAATTGGAAATATGAAACGGTTATAGCTCGGGCAACTGATGATCTGGTTGCACATGAAGTAAACGATGAGTCACATGAGCTTCGATGGGTAGAGATTGAAAAGGTCGAGTCACTTACTCTTCACCCAAGTTTTAGAAACTCCTGGCCAGAGCTAAAAAAACTGCTTGATAACTTTATCGGCCCACGTTAATTCTTGCTCGCTACTGTGAGCCTTGAAAAAGTGAATGAAATTAAATTGAAATTAGCCCGTTAAGGCAAAACGCTGTTGCTTTTTCGATCTCTTTTGCTGCATTGTTTCCAGCTTCAATTCTCTTAGTTGAAACATCTGTAACAGCCTGAAGAAAAGCTAAAGCTTGTTGGACATCTTGAACCTGAAGTTTTTCCAGTGAATCTATCAGGGGTGCCAAAAGAGCACGGTGGGCAACTCTAATTTGGTGTGCCCTCTCTTGTGGAAGAGTTGTTGCATTAAGCGCCTTTGCGAGCAAATGGCGACCATCTGCAATATAGGTAAGTGCTCCCTTAATCCAAAGTTCAATACTGTTGCTTGCAGAGTTAGCCTGTGCAATTTCTTTCGTTAAATAATCAGAAAATCCATTGAGTTCATCAATTACTAAATCAGCAACTAGATCTGCGCTACTTGCAAAATATTCATAGACAGAAGTTCTAGAAAGACCTGCGTGTTGTGCAACGGCGGCAACGGTTACTGCTTGACCACCTGATTGCATTGCAATGCTTGCTGCAGCTTCAATGAGTTGGCCTCGACGCCAGTCTCGATGCTGGGCCAATGTTTGTGTTGCAATGCGTGGCATATCCCTAGTCTTTCACGCTCTTTGCAAGTCTGCGCAACGAATCTCTTACAACCTCAGAGTCTGAGGTTCTCCATAGAGGAGGCATGGAGTTAAGCAGCGTACTTCCATAGCGCTTTGTAACAATTCGTGAATCCAAAATCGCTACTACTCCCCTGTCTTTTTCACTTCGAATCAATCTTCCTGTGCCCTGTGCCAATAACAGTGCAGCCCTGGGAAGAGAGACTTGCATGAAGCCACTGCCTCCGGCCGCATCTGCTTGAGCGGCTCTAGCACTCATTACGGGTTCATCTGGACGAGGGAAAGGAATTCGATCGATTGCAACCAAAATGCAACTACTTCCGGGAACATCAACACCCTGCCATAGAGACATTGTTCCGAGCAAAATAGATGTTTCATCTTTTGCAAAGCGCGCAACAAGTGGTCCAACTGCATCTCCGCGTTTTTGTGTAATAATCTTAATTGGAAGTTCTGCTAGTACTTTTCGAAGATGAGCATCTGCTGCCTCAACGCCTCTCCAGGAAGAAAACAAGGCAAGAGTTCGACCACCGGCTGCATCAATTAACTCGCCAAGCTCTGTTAAAACTTCTTGGCTCGGACCGTCTCTTCCAGGCTCTGGTAAATGTTTAGGCATGTATAAAACGCCTTGGTTAGCAAAATCAAAAGGTGATCCCACATCTAGCATTTGAAGATTTCCGGGATCTATCTCGTCATCGTTTAGATCGGCATTTAACTCTCCACCGATAAGAAATCCAATACTTTTTGCCATCGAATCAAAGCCTTTGCCGATAGTTAACGTTGCAGATGTAGCAATAACAGGTGTCTTTGTTAGTAAGTTCTCACGTAAAACCTCTGACACCGACAACGGCGCCAAATAAAGAGTTGAATATGTTGGTTCGTACCAAAGAACCAAACCATCACCCATTTTAAGAACTGTCGCTGCCGTCGTACTAATCTCATTAACCGCACCTTTTACTCGGGCGCGCTCTGCTAAAGCATCGGTATCTATGATTTCATCATCTGCTGATAGAAATGCAGTTATCGCTTTGGCAGTTTCTAAGACTTTGCGAATTGGAGCCTCGAGTGATTGCGGAATCTCTTCTAACCGAGAAGAAGGTGTTGCTTCGAGCTTAATTGAATCACCGTAATCAACCATAGACTCATGAAAATCATTTGCAGATTTATGAAAAGCATCAGCTAACTTGCCTGGCATAAATTTTCTCGCCATCGCTGCAGCTCGCAGAACTCTATTTGAAGTTAATTCATCAGTAACAGCCTGTGTGGCTCGATCCATAAACTCATGTGCTTCGTCCAAAATTACACAGTCGCGCTCTGGCAAAATTGGGTGCGAATCAACTATTTCAATTGCAAGAAGAGTGTGGTTTGTAACGACAATATCGGCTAACTGAGCTTTCGCTTTTGCATTGGCAGCAAAACATTTAGACCCAAAGGCACAAACATCCGCCCCTACACATTCGCGCCCTGAAACGCTATTTGCTGCCCAAACCCTACGGTCTACATCTGGTGCATCATCTCGATCACCACTGACTCCTGGGGTTTTTGCCCAGGCGATCAATTGCTTTGCATCTTTTTCTAGCGATGAAACATCCATTACAAGCTCTGTATCTGGATCGATCTCTTCACTATTCATTTTTTGAAGGCAAACGTAATTACCTACGCCTTTATAGATAGCAAATGTAATCTCACGACCAAGCTCTTTTTCAAGTGCTGGAACAACAGCAGGTAAATCGCGATCTACAAGCTGGCGCTGTAGGGCAAGAGTTGCAGTTGCAACTAAAACTTTTCGCCCATGCACAATCCCTGGAACTAAATAGGCAAGAGATTTTCCAGTACCCGTTCCTGCTTGAACCATCAAGTGATGACGATTTGTTAAAGCATTAGCAACTGCTTCGGCCATTTCGATCTGGCCTTCACGTGTGGATCCACCTATTGCTTCTATAGCGACATCAAGTGCTTTGCGCACTTTTGCTGACATGTCACTCATTCATGCAGATCTACCGCTTATCGATTGAAATAAAGGCTCGATCCTCGGGCCCAACATATAGCGCGGTCGGACGAATAATCTTTCCATCATTTCGCTGTTCGATAACGTGGGAAGTCCATCCAGAAATTCTCGACATCACAAAAAGAGGTGTGAAATAGTTGACGGGAATTTTCATTGAACTGTAGGCAACTGCTGAGAACCAGTCAACGTTTGGGAACATTTTCTTAACGTCCCACATGACAGATTCAATTCGCTCTGCAATCTCATAGTCATTTGCTTTTCCAGCTGCCACAGCAAGTTCCTTAGTAATGATTTTAATGATTTCATTACGTGGATCTGAAACTGTGTAAACAGGGTGACCAAAGCCGATTACTACTTCTTTATTTTCTACGCGCTTGCGAATATCTGCATCGGCCTGATCAGGAGTTGAATAGCGCTGCTGAATCTCGAGAGCAACTTCATTGGCGCCACCATGCTTTGGTCCACTAAGTGCACCAATTGCACCTGTTACACATGAATAAATGTCTGCACCAGTACCAGCAATTACTCGACCAGTAAAGGTTGAGGCATTGAATTCATGCTCTGCGTAAAGAACTAATGAAATGTGCATGGCTTTTTCCCAAAGCGCACTTGGCTTTTCACCATGCAAAAGATGTAAAAAGTGAGCACCGATCGAATTATCATCAGTTTCTACTTCAATTTTCTTACCGTTGTTAGCAAAGTGATGCCAATATCCAAGAATTGATCCAGTCTTGGCTAACATCGAATCGGCGATATCTCGTGCTTCTGATTCAGTGTGTTTAGTTGATTCAGGATTAACTGCGCCAACTGCAGAAAACGCCGTCCGTAAAACATCCATAGCATGCGCAGAAGCTGGTATTTGCTCTAAAACAGTTTTAACTGCCGGTGAAAGCCCGCGTAAACCCTTTAACTTAGACTTGTAACTGTCTAATTGTTTTTGGGTTGGTAGTTCACCGTGAACTAGTAAAAATGCAACCTCTTCGAATTGGCAGTGTGTAGCTAAATCTTTGATGGAATATCCACGGTAGTGAAGATCTCCCTGACCGACTGAACTTAATGCGGTGCTCCCTGCTGGAACTCCTGAAAGGGCTACCGACTTTTTTGGCTTGAATTCACTCATGCGGGCAATCTTAACTATAGATGGCCGCATTTTTTAACACTCTTTGAGCCAGATTCTTCGAGTACTTCATAGTCACCGCACATGAAAGGACAGCCAACTTCTTACCTACTGCAGGGTTGCAAATATGGCCCCGAGAGTTGTTATCGACCTCATAGTTTCCTGAAAGATCTGGATGCGCAGGTACAACTCAGGTTGCGAGGGGGCACAACTGGATACAACTGGACACAAATCGAATAGGCAGAACAAGATCTAGCGAACTTTAGATTCTCAGGCTTCTTTTGACGATTTCTTATTTACTCATATGCAATAGCTCGATAGCTGCTATAGCGCTGTCGTAACCTTTGTCCTCTTTGCTACCTGCCACTCCAGATCGGGCAATTGCTTGCTCCATGTCATTACACATGAGAACACCAAATCCAATTGGCTTTGAAAACTTAAGTGAAACATCAATAATCCCCTGGGTAACTCCTTGACAGACATAATCAAAGTGTGGCGTTTCACCCTTAAGGACAAGGCCAACGGCAACAACAGCATCAAAGCCTTTTTCAAATGCAAGCTGAGATGCCAGTGGGATCTCAAATGATCCTGGCACATAGATCACTTCGATCTTAGTTATAGACGCTTGAGCTAGCCCTTTTTGTGCGCCAGCAATTAAATCATTACACAAATCCAAATGCCACGATGAAGAGATGATTGCAACTTTTGCATTGGCAAGAGATCTAACTGGAATCTTTGGTGAACTGCCTGACATTTATTTGCTCCCTCGTTTATGACCTAATTTGCTCTCTTTTGTTGCCACATACTTTTCATTAAACTTATTAACTTTCACCAAAAGATGCTGCTGAACACATGAGATCCCCGCTTCTTCAATCGCTGCAACTTTGTCGGGGTTATTTGTCAAAAGAGTAAGAGTTTTCAATCCGAGTTTTTTTACGATGGAAACAGCATCGTTCCATTTGCGTGCATCAACTTGGTGACCCAAAGCAATATTTGCATCGACCGTATCCATTCCTTGATCCTGTAGCTGATATGCCTTAATTTTCTCACTCAAGCCAATTCCACGTCCCTCATGATTGCGCAGATAAATAATGTATCCATGACCGCTGGCTTCTATTAACGAGATTGAAAGCTCCAGTTGGTCTCCGCAGTCACATCTTTGGGAATGTAAAACATCACCCGTAAAGCACTCACTATGGATCCGAACCAAAGGATTTGTGCCGGTTGATCCAAATTTTATGACTGCGTGTTCACGCTGATTCAACGTTGGATATGTGGAAACTTGCCACGCTTGATTACGCAAAGGTAACTGCGCCCAATCGAAAGTGAAACCCGGTGAATCTGGGGTAACTTGTTGGTTGCTTGGGATCTCTTGCTGGGATAGTTCTTCGATAGAAATCGTAAGAAGTCCGTGAGTCGATGCGAAATCCTTAAGGGATTGTCCGCGGGCCATAGACCCATCTTCATTAACAATCTCAGAAAGAAGACACAAAGGCTGAGCGCCAACTAGTTGAGCCAAAGCAATTCCTGCTTCTGTATGACCCCTTCGAACTTTTAATCCACCTTCGACTGCTATGAGTGGAAATACATGTCCTGGCCTTATGAAATCACTTGCTATTGATTCATTCGATGCCAATGCAGCTACTGTGTTCGCACGCTCTTGGGCACTTACTCCCGTTGTCAAATCTTTTTTTACATCAACACTAACGGTAAATGCAGTTTTCTTTGAGTCCTGATTATCTTCAACCATAAGTGGCAAACCAAGATTGCGAGCACGTGTTTCTTGCATCGCAACGCATAAAATTCCAGTGGTATGGCGCACCATAAATCCAACGCTCTTTGCAGTGGCAGCTTGTGCCAACATCATCAAATCACCTTCATTTTCGCGGTTCTCATCATCTACAACAATGATCATCTCGCCACGTTTAAAAGCAGCTAAGGCATCATGGAAGTTACTCAATTTTTCACTCCCTTACTGATGAGTCGTTCCACATATTTGGCTAATACATCGACCTCGACATTGATAATGTCACCAGCTTTTTTGGTAGAAAGATTTGTGCGCTCTAATGTTTCTGGGATTAGCCATACGGTCACTTGATTGTTGTCATCGTTGATCTCTCCGACAGTTAGCGAAATACCATCTAGTGCAATAGAGCCTTGATTAACAATGTATCTACCTAACTCCTGCGGAATAGTGATATCAAAGCGTGCCCATTTTTCTCCAGGTACTAAACCGACAACTGTGGCAACTCCATCAACATGGCCTTGGACGATGTGTCCGCCCATTCGTGCATCTAATTGTGCGGCAAGTTCTAAGTTAACTGGCGATCCAATTTCAATACCTGCAAGACTTGTGAGTTTTAGAGTTTGAACCATGACATCAGCGCAAAAAGCCTTGTCTTTAATACTGGTCGCAGTAAGACACACACCATTAAGACTTACTGAATCCCCAGGCTTGATTTGAGAAATCAATTCTGGCGCTTGAATAGTAAATATTGCTGACTCAATGCCACGCTCAATATCTACAACTTTTCCAAGTTCGCCAATAAGTCCTGTAAACATCTACTGTGCCTTTCCTATTGCGTATGTAGATTTAACATCCCCATCGATAACTTCACTGCTTATGTGATCTAGAACTAACCTTTGATCGATGGTGCTTGCGCCAAAATCTGTGACAAAAGATTTCCCTTGGCCTAAAAGCGATGGAGCTTGATATGTGACCAACTCATCTAATAAACCTAGTTTTAGCATGGCAGTTGCAAGTGTTGGACCGGCCTCTACCAATACGTGATTAACACCTGTTTTATTAAGCTCTGCAACCAAAACAGCAAGATCTTTTGATTTAACCTGAAGCGTTGGTCCAGCGTTATCAAAAATCTTCGACGAAGTTGGCAGCTCTTGTTCGCCGCAAACAACTCGCAATGGATTGGCAGTAAACCCTGGGAAATCTCCCCGTGGAATTAAATGTGGATCATCTGTAATAACTGTATTGGTACCAACTAAAATCGCATCTGCCTGCCTGCGTAGTGACTGAACATCGTTTCGGGATTTTTCATTTGAGATCCACTTAGAAGTTCCATCTGTGGCTGCAACTTTCCCATCGAGTGTGGTGGCAACCTTCCATGTAAAGAAAGGTCGGCTCTTTTCTATCTTTGTTAGCCATGCTCTATTTGCATAGGCAGCTTCACTTTCTAAAACCCCACTTTCAACCTGCACGCCCATTTCGCGCAATGCCTGCGCTCCCCCTGCAGCTTTTAAGTTTGGATCATTGACGGCGTAAACAACTTTTGAAATTCCAGCATCTGCAATCGCCTTTGAACATGGACCTGTTGCACCAGTGTGATTACATGGTTCTAAAGTGAGAACCATCGTTGCGCCTTTTGCCTTCACACCCGCGGCATTTATGGCCACCACTTCTGCATGATCAGGTGATCTCATTCGATCATGAAAACCTTCGCCCACAACTTGGCCATCAGAATTGATTATTACTGCACCCACAATTGGATTAGGAGATGTTTTCCCTAAACCTTTTTGGGACAGCGCAATGGCACGTTGCATCGCAACTGTGTAATCCATCTTCTGTCCCCTAACTCTGTGTAACGAGTTTCCGGGGGTTGCGTGTAGGCCCATGCAATAAAAAAATTGCGCGTGCGCAAACACAAATAAGGCAGGTGCGAACCTACCTTTTGTTGGTTTCCTCTCATCCGGACTTTAACCGTCGGTCTCAGAATTTCACTGAGTCAACCGATAACTGGAGGCCATCGGGTCGCGGACTATAACCGCCGGTTCGAAATTACATCG
>WLHC01000030.1 GCA_009702925.1 Actinomycetota bacterium | reverse complement strand
GGTGTGCTTACTCAATTGATGGCCTTGCGTAAGGGTCGCATGGAGCAAATGGTTAATCATGGAACCGGTTGGATTCGACTTGATTACAAAGTTCCTTCACGTGGTCTAATTGGATTCCGTACAGAGTTTTTAACTGAAACCCGCGGAACTGGTTTGTTACACCATGTATTTGATGGATACGAACCTTGGTATGGAGATATCCGTACTCGCGGAACAGGATCACTTGTTTCTGATCGAATGGGAACAGTTACATCGTATGCACTCTATGGAACACAGGATCGTGGAACGATTTTCGTTGAACCTGGTGATGAAGTGTATGAGGGCATGGTTATTGGTGAAAACTCACGTAGTGATGACATGGACGTTAACTGTGTACGTGAAAAGAAACTGACAAACATGCGTGCCTCTGGAACAGATGAATCAGAGCGTTTAATTCCGCCAAAGAAATTAAACATGGAAGGTGCATTGGAATTTTGCCGTGAAGATGAGTGCGTAGAAGTTACTCCTGCAGTTGTTCGTATCCGCAAGGTAACCCTTAATGGAGATGAACGAGCACGTGCAACCTCTCGCCAAAAGAAGGCAAACCTCAACGCTAACTAACGCTTACACCGTTTGATTCAGAGCGTAATATCCCTGATTCGTCAGTTGGTTACGGTTGAATTACTACCGTGAGCAAGGCGCCATTTACCCTCGTACGACAAGTACTTCAGGCTGCTCCGGTTGCACTCGATAGCCAGCAGGCTGCAATCGTTGCATACCGCGGTGGCCCAGTTGTTGTTCAAGGTGGTCCAGGTACCGGAAAAACAACAGTACTGATCGAGGCGGCGCTTTCGCGAATTAACGCTGGGCAAAATCCAGATTCCATTTTATTAATTACTTTTGGCCGAGAATCTGCATCACAGCTCCGAGATGCAATTGCCTTACGAACAACAAAATCCATGTATGAACCGTTGGCCCGAACATTTCACTCACTAGCTTTTTCAATACTAAAAATGAATGCAAAAGGTGATCCCGATCCGATTTTGCTCAGTGGTCCCGAACAAGAAACCTTCATCAAAGAATTACTTCAAGGCGATATTCAAGATGGCTATAAAGAATGGCCTGAAGATTTGCACTTAGCATTAACCACAGATGGTTTTGCTCGAGAACTACGCGATTTAATTTTGCGTGCATCAGAACGTGCAATCACTCCAGATCAACTAGCAAAACTCGGAGAAATGCAGGGAGAAAAGTATTGGTCTGCCGCCGCATCTTTTTGGAAGCGATACATCAATTCCATGGTGATGCGAGAGATCTCTGCACAAGATGCAAAGTTAAGAATTGATCCATCCGAGATCATCTCTCGAGCCTCACTGCATCTGCGCAATAACCCAGCTCTGTTACAGGAACTTCGAAATAGATTTACAACAATCATGGTCGATGAGTTTCAAGAGAGCGATCCGGCTCAACGAGAGCTTTTATCTCTACTCGCCGGAGATGATCTAGTTATCTGCGCAGATGCAGATAGCAGCGTAGGAAGATTTCGAGGCGCAGACCCAGATGGATTATCTAGTGCGTTAGATCCATATCGCAAGAAGGAGTTCGTACTAAGTAATGTGTATCGAAATTCCCAAGCAGTATTTGATGTAGGTCATGGGTATGTTCAAACATTTCGTGGTTCACCTGTCACTCGCAAAAGAGTGTGTGTAAATAATGATGCTGGACATGTTGGAGTTCACCGTTTTAGGTCAGGGGCAGAAGAAGCCGCATTTATCGCACATCAGTTCCGCAGCGCACATCTTCGCGAAGGTATCGAATACAACAAGATGGCAGTCATCCTTCGAACTCCTGGTGTTACCGCAAGTGCGCTGCGCAGAGCATTTTCACAAGTAGGAATTCCAGTTGCATCAGAGCTTCAAGCACTGGCTGGCAATCCTGCAATTGCTCCTTTTTTGCTTTTAGCTCGCGTAGCCATAAATTCTCAGCCACTTAATCTAGATACGGCAGAGCGGTTATTGCTCAGTGAATTTGGTGGGGCGGATTCAATATCACTTCGAAGAATTCGCAGAGCGCTTATTTCAAATCGACTTGAAGGGGATGAAAGATCAGGTTCACAACTATTGCTCGATGCCATCAATGATGGAGATTTAAGTATTGAAGGCGGCGATTGCATTCTAAGAGTTCACACACTACTAAAGGGTGCTCGCGCGGTAGCACGCAATAAAAAAGCCACAGCCGATGATCTTTTGTGGAATATCTGGGATAGCGCAGTTGCAAGCGATGGCCAAAAAATATCCGATGCATGGAGAAATCAATCCCTGCGATCTGGATTACGCGCAGCTGCTGCAGATCGAGATTTAGATGCAGTGATGCAGTTGTTTGAATCTGCAACCAGATTCTCAGAGCGTTTTCCACTGTCAGGTCCTGCTGCATTTATTAATGAGATTACAAACGAGGATATTGCAGGTGATGTGATCACAGCAAAAGGAGTGCGCCCAGATTTTGTTGAGATACTGACCGTGCATAGTGCAAAGGGACGTCAATGGGATTTAGTTGCAATCGCAGGTTTACAAGAAGGAACCTGGCCAAACCTAAAACAACGTTCTTCACTATTAGGATCTGAACGTTTAGTAGAGCGAGATCGCAACCCTGATATCCCGCGTGATCAACTTGATCTGCTAGCAGCTAATGGCCTCATGCAAGATGAGCAACGGCTATTCCATGTTGGCCTCACGCGTGCAAAGAATTCATTGTTAATCACAGCAGTTCAGCGCGAAGACGAGGAGCCATCACAGTTCTTTGAAACCATCGAAGTGATGCTCAGTGGAGTTGATGAAGAAGACAAAATGATTACGCAAGTTCCTCGACCAATAACTATTCCAGCTCTAGTAGCGGAACTACGTTCACAGCTAGATGGGGAGAACGCGCAAACAGCAGCGCAACTCCTTAAATCAATGAGTAACAATGGAATCAATTTGGCTAATCCAAATAGTTGGATCGGTTCGGTTGCTTTAAGTACTGACAAGCCAGTAATTGACAGTGATAAAGAGGTAGTTGTCTCACCTAGTGGCGCCGAATCATTTGTTGAGTGCGGAGTTAAATGGTTTCTACAAAATAATGGCGGAACAAATGGCGACAGCACCGCACAAGTTTTGGGATCTGCAATTCACGCTTTTGCTGCAAAGATGATTCAAGAACCAGGTACTACTAAGAGTGAGTTAATTGCTAGCTTAGAGAGTTCATGGAAGTTAATTGACCCAGAAAGTGGCTGGGTGAGTGCATCACACCTTGAAACCGCTGTAACGATGTTAGAAAAATTCGTTGATTATCACAAGGAGACACCTCGAGAGATTAAGGGCGCCGAGCTTCGCTTTGATGTAAAACTTGGACGTGCCCGAATCATTGGAACTGTCGATAGGCTCGAAGTAGAAGCAGATGGTTCACTATTTATCATTGATTTTAAAACTGGAAATACCGCAATTAGTAAAGAAGAGGCAAAGAACAACCTTCAATTGGCTAGTTATCAATTAGGAATTGCAGAAGGTGGCTTTAGCGATGGGACAAAAACCGCTGGTGCAGAACTTGTCTACCTTGGTACAAATACTGCAGGAGCAACAATTCGAGAGCAGCGTTCTATAAATCTGGAAGAGATAAAAGAGAAGATTGAAAATATTGGAGAAGGTATGGGCGCAGCCACCTTCTTTGCAACAGTAAATAAGCGTTGCAAGGGCTGCTCGGTTAGAAAATCCTGTCCGGTCCAAAGTGATGGTCGCGCGGTGAATGAAAAATGAATATGGACAAAGAAGTTATAGAGGTGAAGTTTTCACCAGAGGAGATCATCACCAAATTACAGGCCCATCCTAAATTTGGTTCACAGATCAAGCCCATAACAACTCATCAAGCCCAGATTATTCAAAGTGGCCTAGAGCCTGCCGTTGTAGTTGCTGGTGCAGGTTCTGGAAAAACAGAAACAATGAGTAATCGAGTCTTGTATTTAGTTGCAAATGATCTTGCTACACCAGATCAGATATTGGGCTTAACTTTTACGCGCAAAGCTGCTGGAGAGCTTTCAGTTCGAATTCGAAAGCGTTTACGTCAACTCTCACAGTTGCCTGAGTTCAAACATATATCTTCAACGACAACTGCTGTAACTACTTACCATTCCTATGCTGGCAAACTTCTCAGTGAACATGCTATTCGATATGGAATTGATGCAGATGCCGAACCATTAGGCGAGGCAGCGATCTGGCAGATTGCATCTGATGTGGTTCGAAATTGGGCAGATGATTCTTACCGTAATCAGAGCGCAGTAAGCACTGTGATAAAAGATTTATTAGGGCTTTCAAAATTCATGCTTGAACATCAGGTGAACCCAGGTGATATTGAAAGAATTGATAACGAGATTTTAGAACAGATGCAAAAGCTTTCGGGAAGTACCAATGACGAAACTAGGGCAGTGGTCAGAGCGATGCGACAGCGAAACTCACTTCTTCCAATGGTGGAGCTTTTCATGCAACGGCGCAAAGCCGCCGGAGAACTCTCATTTGATGACCAAATGTCATTAGCTGCAGATATTTCAGAAAACTTTCCAGACGTTGGTGCATTAGAGCGGACAAAATATAAAGTCGTATTACTAGATGAATACCAAGATACTTCGCAGTCTCAAGTTCGAATGCTCTCATCTTTATATGGAGCGGGCCATCCAGTCATGGCTGTGGGCGACCCATCACAAGCAATTTATACCTGGCGCGGTGCATCTGCTGGAACTATGGCATCTTTTGCTAAATATTTTCCAAAACAAGCTGACCAAAAGGGAACACAGATGTTTTCCCTTCCAACTACATTTCGCAACGACAGAATAATTCTGGCGGCTGCAAATGCACTAGGTGAACACATTAAAAGCACTGGTGGACAACAAGTAGTTGAACTTGAAGCTCGCAATGGCGCAGGTTCTGGTGAACTGGCATATGGAGTTTATGAAACTATTGAAAGTGAAGCAGTTGGAATAGGCGAGTACTTCAAGGCCTTATGGAACCCGGCAGATGCTAAATCATTTGCAGTCCTTGTTCGAAAGCGCAGCCAGATTCCTGCGATAGAAAACGCGTTGCGTGAACAAGGTTTACCAGTTGAAGTAATTGGAATTGGCGGACTGATTCATATTCCAGAGGTTGCAGACGTTGTTACTTTAATGAAGTTAATTACAGATCCTGATGCTGGCTCATCTTTGATGCGCCACCTAACAGGGCCAAGAATCAATCTAGGTCCACGTGATATTGCAGCATTAGGTTCATTTAGTCGTGAACGAGCAAAATCTATGCACGCTGACTCCAAGAGCTTCATTAAAAAAATAGCTGCAGGAAATCCAGAACAGTTAGAAGCAGATGACCAATTTAGTGGATCCATAATCGATGCACTTGATGAGATAACTTCTGCAAAAAGCTTTGGGTTTAGTGATATTGGTTATCAACGGTTGGTAGTTTTTGCACAAGATCTTCGGCGACTGCGTGCTCATTCGGGAGGGCAGATAACAGATTTGATCTCCGAAATAGAAAACTACTTAACCCTAGAGACAGAAATTGTTTTACGTGAAGGCTCACAAACTGGCCGCAGACATCTAGATCGCTTCTTAGATGAAGCTGCCAAGTTCCAACGAACCGGCGGTTCAATTTCAGCATTTTTGGATTGGTTAGACGTAGCATCTGATGAAGAAGGGGGCCTGAAAGTTGGCGCACCTGAAGTGCGCACTGATGTGATTCAGATTCTTACAGTTCACATGGCAAAAGGGGCAGAATGGGATGTAGTTGCAGTGCCAGGATTATCAGAAGGAACATTTCCAGGTGTTAACAAAAGCGATCCAGATAACTGGTTAAAGAATGAAAAGCATGTTCCCTTTCCTCTAAGAGGGGATGCAGCAGAACTACCATCATTTACATTTGATGGAATCGAAAAAAATAGTGATGCAGCAAAAGCGATCAAAGCCTTTGGCACCCTATGTGTAGAGCAAATCAAGATGCGCGAAGAAATGCGCCTTGCATATGTTGCAGTAACTCGTGCAAGGACTCATCTCTTGTGCACAGCATCTTGGTGGCGCGATGGAACACGATCTGTTGCACCCAGCATAATTTTTAACATAATCGCTGCCTCAGCCAGCAGTAACGGTGGCATTCTTATCAGCGATGCTATTGCTCCCGAAGAAGGTAGTGAAAATCCAACTCTTGAAAATCCACAAAATGCCCAATGGCCACGTGATTACTTGGGAGATAAGCGTGCTCAATTTAACGAAGCTATTTCGTTAATTGATTCAGCAAATGAGCACTCTTTAACTTTGGGTAAGGATGAAGTGATAAATTCATGGATTTTAGATGCCCAATCATTGATCATAGAGCAGAAGTTGGCAAAGAAAGATGTCATTGAAGTTGTTCTTCCGACTCGGCTTTCCACTTCAACTTTGGTTGCACTCCATGAAGACCCACAAGCATTAGCTCTAAACATTCGCCGACCTATGCCGCGGGGTCAAGATCAGTATTCTCGTAGAGGAACTGCTTTTCACTTGTGGGTCGAGCGAGAGTTCACGAGTGCGGCAACTTTGTTTGGTGATGAGTATTTAGATTATTTAGATCCACTCGAAGAGGACTCAACATTAGAAAACCTCAAGACATCATGGCTAAAGAGTGGTTTTGCCAAACGAACTCCTATTCGCGTTGAAGTTCCATTTGAAACAACAATTGCCGGAGTTCTCATTCGTGGGCGCATAGACGCGGTTTACTCCGACGGCGATGGTTTCCAAGTGGTGGATTGGAAGACAGGCTCAAAGAAATTGGGTGAATCTGCTCGGGTTCAACTGGCTATGTATCGCTTGGCGTGGGCAAAGTTATCTGGATGCGATCTTTCAAAGATAAGCGCTGCATTTCACTACGTTCCAACCGGAGTTACAGATCAACCAGTAGATCTGCTAGACGAGAATGATTTAGTCCAACTCATTTCTACAATTCAAGTTCAAAACAAATAATCTAGTTAACTAATTGATCCTGACTCGGATGGGCAAGTGATCACTAATTCCAGTAACCACCGCATCTAATACTTCAAACTGACCAACTTTCAATGTGTCACTTAAAATATAGTCAAACTGAATCTTCGCACCCCAGGACGGATAAGTTTTTTGTGTCACAAGCGATTTCCATTGTGAAGCAAATGCCGGGATTCCATTCGGAAGATTGAGGTCTCCTATTATTAATACTTGAGTTCCATATTTTTTGCTTAACTCTCTGGCCCAACGTTTGATTCTTCGAAGTTGTAATATGTTAAGGATAGGCACAAAAGAAAGATGAGTATTAATTATCGTCCACCCATTTTCAAGTGTGGCTGCAAGTGCAACCCGTGGTTCATCTGCAACATAAATTGGTTTTATACTCTGTTTTCCATTTTTGCCTTCAGTTGGAATTATCAGTGGCATGCCAATTACTGATCTTCCTAAATCAATACGGTCCCAATGCTTAACAGGAATCTTTGAAGCGATCCCTATGCCATAACCACCAACTAACTCTGCGCCATCATCGGTGTGAGAATGTTTATCAGTAACAATCTGTAAATCAGTTTTTCTGAGTGCACGCCATTTGAAACCTGGAGTTCCAATGACACTTGGAGCAAATGCCCAGTGCGCCGCTCCCATAGATTCTGCAAGTAATCGAACCTGTGAGATTTTTCCCGATCTTTCTAACTTTTCATCTACTTCTTGCACGCCTATTACATCAGCATTAATTTTTAGCATCCCCTGGCCAAGCTTTATCTGGTCACCCAAAATGTCGTTTGTGGGGGGAATGGCCATTGCATGGAGCAGATTCCATGAGGTTACGAGCACGGCCTAAGGCTAGTAGCGTTGGCTCCTATGAGTGAACTCAATCTTTCACCAATTGATCGTGGCAGCGATTTACGCACTGACGCCGCAAAGTTGGAGCAACTTTGGAATACGGCTCAGATAATTCACCTTGTTGATTCCAGAGTTAGCGCAACAGATGACGCGTTAACTTTTATTACTGCCCAAGGAGTAACGGAGCTTTTAGAGAGCTTTATTGAGGGTGAGCGGTTCTTCCTTGGAACAAGTCGTGAGGATAACCAGCCATACTTTGCCTGGCGCACAACGTGGATAAATCAACCAATCGATGACGGCTCAGGTGATTTTGAAAAAGATAAATATCAAGGGTTCAAAACACTGCGTGAAGTTGGCGGCAATTTAGATGCAGAAGACTTAACTCTTGCAATGCATTCAGTTGGGTTAGCAAATTGGCATGAAAGCCACACTCACTGTTCTAAGTGCGGGGCGCAAACTGTTAGTGATTTGGGTGGAAGCGTTCGTGTATGTCCTAAAGATTCAACACAACACCATCCCCGCACTGATCCAGCGGTAATAGTTCTTGTTAAGGATGCAGCCGATCGTATTTTGTTAGGCCATCAACCAATTTGGCCAGAGAAACGTTTTTCAACTTTTGCTGGATTTGTTGAGACTGGCGAATCATTTGAAGAATGTGTTTCGCGAGAAGTATTTGAAGAAGCCGGTGTTTACACATCACAAGTTAGATACATAACTTCTCAACCTTGGCCATTTCCTGCATCTATCATGATTGCATTTGAAGCTTTTGCAGATCGCCCACAAGATGCCCGCCCTGACGGTCAAGAGATAACTGAAGTTCGT
The DNA here is from genome assembly GCA_009702925.1 of Actinomycetota bacterium. Taxonomy (GTDB): domain Bacteria; phylum Actinomycetota; class Actinomycetes; order Nanopelagicales; family Nanopelagicaceae; genus Planktophila. The sequence continues at coordinate 1,321 of WLHC01000030.1, read as the reverse complement.
TGGCTCAGCCGTAGTGAGATGAAACAAGCAGTTGGAACAGGTGAAATTTTGTTACCACCAGGAATCTCTGTAGCAAGAAGAATGATTGAAGCTTGGTATACACGTGTGGATGGTTATTCACGAAACGATTTGCAAGGCGAGCAATCTTGGAGACCGTAGGAAATCTTCGTGCTGAAGAAATTCTTAGTGCATTAGATAGCGAACAACGCGCCGTTGCACTTGCCTCACGTGGACCTGTCTGTGTAATTGCTGGTGCAGGCACTGGAAAAACACGTGCGATTACACATCGAATCGCATATGCCGCTGCAATCGGAACAATGGACCCACATAAAACACTTGCACTCACCTTTACTGCTCGAGCCGCTGGAGAGATGCGGGCACGACTTCGCTCATTAGGTGTTCCATCGGTTGCTGCCCGAACAATCCACGCAGCAGCGTTAAAGCAGTTAACTTTTTTTTGGCCCCAAGTTTTCGGTGGTCGAACACCTGACTTAATCACTACAAAATCTAGTTTTTTATCTGAGGCGATCAAACGCGCACAGCTTCAAAGTGAGCTATCAATAACATCACGAGACCTTCTTCGTGATATTGCAACGGAGATTGAATGGGCAAAAGTTTCACAGATTGCACCTTCAGATTATTTGGCAGAGTCACTAAAGCGCACAATCAAACCACGCATTAATCCTGAACAGTTAGCAAAGGTTTATACCGCATATGAAAGTGTTAAACATCAGGAGCGAGCAATTGATTTTGAAGATGTTTTACTTCTAACTACTGCGATGATTGAGCAAGAGCGCGAAGTGCGAGAGAGAGTTCAAGACCAGTACCGTTTTTTCACAGTTGATGAATATCAGGATTTCTCGCCTCTACAACAACGTTTGCTAAATGCATGGCTAGGCAGTCGCCAAGAACTATGCGTTGTTGGTGATCCTGCTCAGACAATTTATTCATTTGCAGGTGCAACTCCGGTTTTTCTCAATTCATTTACAAACAGATTTCCCGACGCTGAAGTTATCCGCTTAACAACCGGGTATCGATCTACGCCTGAGATTATCTACACAGCCAACAGCATCTTGCGCAAAGGTGCCATGGGTAATGAGCTAGTTGCGATAAATGATCACGGATCAAAGCCAACAATTACCCCATATAACGATGAGTCAGCAGAGATTGCAGGAATTATTCGAGATATCACCGCACTGATTTCAGAAGGTGTTGCCCCGCAAGAGATTGCTGTTCTTGCACGAACAAATAACCAGCTCAATGGTTTAGAAAAAGCTATGAACAAAGCAAACTTGCCAAACCAGGTTCGCAATACCGAACG
>WLHC01000003.1 GCA_009702925.1 Actinomycetota bacterium | reverse complement strand
CTCCGACAAGACTGTAAATCAAGAACTTAACTGCTGCTGCAGAGCGTTCGCCTGTTCCATATCCGCCGATTAAGAAGTAGACAGGAATTAACATCGCTTCAAAAATCACATAGAACAAGAAAACATCTGTTGCTGCAAAAACACCTATCATCATGGTCTCAAGAACTAGAATTAAAATATAGAAAGTTTTTACACTCCAACGTCCACCGTGTGCCTCATTCCAACCAGCAAGCACAACGATTGGCGCCAAAATAGTTGACATTAAAATAAGCACTAATGCAATTGCATCGATTCCCACCGCAAAATTGATTCCAAAACTTGGGATCCAGGCGTATTTTTCAACAAATTGAAGTTCTACGTTTTCGCGTTCAAAACTCAATGTCATTCCAATTGTCACGAGCAATACGGCAATTGTTGTGATGAAAGCAGCCTGCTTTGCAGCTTTTTCGTTTGCCTTAGGCAAAACTGAAACAACGGCAGCGCCAACTAATGGCAAGAACATCAATAAAGTTAACCAATTCATTATGAAACCACCACCCAAATTGCAGCAATCAACGCAAGTGCGCCAATCAAAATTAGAGCGGCGTAACTTCTAACAAAACCGTTCTGCAATCCGCGCAATCCTGATCCAGAACCAATTGCCATTCTTGCTACTGCCCTGACAGAGCCATCGACAACAACATCTTCAGTTTTTACCAATCCCTTAGTAAGTAACTGACCTGGACGCATAAAGAACTTCTCATTGAACTGATCTTGCATGAGATCTTTACGAACAAACTTTGTGATAAATGAAACATCAACTGGTGCAATTGAATCAACGTTCTCACGCATGTACTTATATATGGCGATTGAAACACCAATTGCAACCATTGTTAGAGCCAATGCAGAGACAACAATTGGCTTGAGCAGTTCTTCATGCTCGCCGTGATCTTCAAATAATGGGCTCAGCCACTTATACAAAGCCTTGTCGTGATAGAGCAAGTATCCAGATGTCACAGAACCAACTGCCAAAACTGCCATTGGTAGCCACATCAACCATGGAGATTCATGTGGCTCCACGCCTTCGTCCCAACGCTTGGTACCTGCAAAAGTCAGGATCATTACTCGCGTCATATAGAAAGCTGTTATTGCCGCACCGATCAATGTTAATGAGCCCAAAATAATTGCTTGGACGCCACCAGAGTTGAAAGCAGATTCAATGATCATGTCCTTAGAGTAAAAACCTGCAAATGGTGGAACTCCAAGTATTGCTAGATATCCAATTCCAAATGTAATAAATGTAATTGGCATGAAGTGTCTGAGCGCTCCATATTTGCGCATATTTACTTCATCGTTCATTCCATGCATCACCGAACCTGCGCCAAGGAACATTCCAGCCTTAAAGAATCCATGTGTAATTAGATGCATGATTGCAAAGGCATATCCAATTGGCCCCAGACCTGTTGCCAAAATCATGTAACCGATCTGTGACATGGTTGAGGCAGCTAATGCCTTTTTAATATCATCTTTTGCCGTACCTATTAATGCACCAAAAATCAGTGTTATTGCTCCAACTATTACAACTAGTAATTGCGCAATAGGAGCTGCATCAAAAACAAAATTGGAACGAGTGATGAGATAGACGCCCGCTGTAACCATTGTCGCTGCGTGAATCAATGCCGATACAGGTGTTGGACCTGCCATTGCATCTCCGAGCCACGCTTGCAATGGAAACTGTGCCGACTTTCCAGCAGCTGCAACAAGTAACATAACTCCCATTGCAGTTAATGCTGCTTCAGACGTGTGATGGGCCTGTTCTGCAACTCCGGAAAATGAGACAGTCCCCATGGTGGCAAATGCGATCATGATTGCAAGTGAAAGACCCATATCTCCCACACGGTTCATAACAAATGCTTTTTTAGATGCAGTTGCATATGCAGGTTTTTGATTCCAGAAACCAATCAAAAGATAAGAGGCAAGACCCACGCCCTCCCAGCCGACATAAAGACTTAAGTAACTATCTCCCAAAACCAATAGCAACATGGCTGCAATAAATAGGTTGAGGTATGCAAAGAATCTGCGGCGATCGCGATCTTCTGCCATATATGCAATTGAATAAATATGGATAAGTGTGCCAACACCCGTAATGAGTAGTACGAAACAGATTGATAACTGATCAAGTAGCAATCCGGCGTCAACGTTAAAACTTCCAACAGAGATCCACTCAAAGAGCTTTTGGGATGTTGGACGCATTTCGGCTGGGCGATTGACCATCTGAATTAAGTGATACGCACCGAGTGCAAAAGATGATCCCGATAAAGCTGTTGCTAAAAGATGTCCCCACTTGTCTGTACGACGACCGCCCAAGAGCAGAATCGCTGCCCCTGCAAATGGAAGCACAATCAAATACACCAAGCTAGTTGAAATACCCATAACTATCTCTTCAACAAACTTGCATCATCTACAGATGCAGAACGGCGGGATCTATATATTGCAACGATGATGGCTAGCCCCACCACTACTTCACAAGCGGCAACTACCATTGTAAAAAACGCCATTACTTGTCCATCAAGATTTCCATTAATTCTAGAAAATGTGACAAAAGATAAATTGGCAGCATTTAACATTAACTCAATACACATAAAGACAACAATGGCGTTACGGCGAACAACAACACCTACGGCGCCAATAGTAAATAAAAGAGCAGAAATGTAAAGGTAATTGGAGGCATCCATTACTTTTCCTCCTCAACCTGTGTTGAAATCTTCTTAAGATCAAAAGTATTTGAATCAAGCATGTCGCCGCGAGCCTTTAGGCTGGCATTTACTGAGTTAGGTGCTGGAGTTCCATCCGGCAAAAGTGCTGGCACATCAACAGCGTTGTGGCGTGCATAAACTCCAGGAGCAGGTAACCCTGCAGCTGTAGCTAATGATTCACCACGGAATCGGTTGATTGATTGTTGACGCTGAGTCGACTTCTTGGAAGAACGTGGTTGATGAGCAAGAACCATTGCACCTAGTGCAGCTGTTACCAAGAGCGCTGAGATAACTTCGAAGGGCCAAACAAATCTAGAAAATAGTAAGTAACCAATTCCTTCAACATTTCCATCTGCATTTGCCGCAGATAGTCCAACAGCATCGCGTCCAAGTGTTGCACGGCCTAGTAATGAAACCATCAAACCACCAAAGCCAAGGGCTGCAGTAATTGCAATCGGACGTAGGCCTTTGATTGTCTCTGTCAATGAATCAGATGAATCAACACCTACAAGCATAAGAATAAACAAGAAGAGCATCATTACTGCTCCGGTGTAAACAACTACTTGAACAATTCCCAAGAACACCGCATCTTGTGCGATATAAAAAACTGCAAGGACAACCATGACAAAGGCCATGAGAATTGCAGAGTGAACAGCTTTTTTAACCAAGAGCATCGCTAGGGCTGCAACGACAGCAAGGGGTCCAAGAATCCAAAACATTACAGCTTCTGGAGTTGCAGTCTGTCCGACTTCAAGGGCTAACTGCATCATTTATCAAGCTCCTGCGAAGGATGTGCTTGTTTTACATCACCCTTGTAATAATTCGTATCGTTCATATCTGGATACATCGGGTGGGGCGGCATCAACATTCCCGCACGTAGAGGTGCTAATAGATCTGCTTTTTCAAAGATTAACTTCGCACGTGAATCATCAGCTAGTTCATATTCATTTGTCATTGTGAGTGCGCGAGTTGGACATGCCTCAATGCAAAGTCCACAGAAAACACAGCGCAGATAATTAATCTGATAAACCTTGCCATAACGCTCTCCGGGTGACATTCGGTTTTCTTCAGTGTTGTTTTCACCCTCAACGTAGATTGCGTCTGCGGGACATGCCCAAGCACATAATTCGCATCCAATGCACTTCTCTAATCCATCAGGATGGCGATTGAGTTGATGGCGTCCATGAAAGCGCTCTTCTGTCGGTGCTTTTACTTCAGGATATTCAACGGTGAGTGGCTTTTTGAACATAGTAGAAAAAGTGACCCAGAAGCCACGCATGTGCCCAAAGAAACCTACAGTTGGCGTTTGATCAACTTCATAAAAATCAACATCATTTATGCCTAAATCTTTTGGCTTTATCGGTTCGAGGTTTTCAGTCACGGTTGCCCCCTGAGTTTTTTGAAACATTGATTGTTGAGATTTCTATTGGCAATGTTGGAAGTGATGGGACTGCAAAACTAGGTTCTGACTTATTGTCACCTTCTGGAACTTCGGCGTCTTTTTTCTTTTTCACATTTTCAAAGCCAACGTTGATAGCCAAGATAATGAAAATTACGGTGCTAGCGAATGCAACAACTATTGCTGTAGAGGCATTTTCAAGGGTTAGAACTCGAAGAGTTGCAACAACTAATATCCATAATATTGAGACGGGGATAAGAACTTTCCATCCAAACTGCATGAACTGGTCATAGCGCAGACGCGGCAATGTTCCTCGGAGCCAAACGAATACGAAGAAGAAGGTAACAACCTTTAGTAGGAACCAAATTGCAGTGAACCAACCACCAAGCCAGTTTTCTGTGAAACCAAGCCCAGGAGGAGCGTGATAGCCACCAAGGAATAGCGTGGTGGCAAGGGCTGAAACTGTAACAATATTTACATATTCAGCTAAGAAAAATAGTGCAAACTTAAGTGATGAGTATTCAGTGTGGAAACCACCCACTAATTCACCTTCAGCTTCTGCAAGGTCAAATGGAGCGCGGTTAGTCTCACCAACCATCGATATTGCAAATATTGCAAACGATGGGAATAGAACTACTGCATACCACCATGAAGTTTGCGCAGCAACGATGTCAGAAGTAGACATTGAGCCTGCATAAATAAAAACGGCAACCAAAGAAAGTCCCATAGCAATTTCATAAGAGATTACTTGGGCACTTGAACGTAGGCCACCAAGAAGTGGATACGTTGAGCCAGATGACCATCCGGCTAAAACAATTCCATACACACCAACTGATGCAACGGCCAAAATGTATAGGACACCTACTGGAATATCAGTTAACTGCATTGCAGTTTGACGACCAAACATTGTCACTTCACCAGTAATTGGGATTACTGCAAAAGACATAAAGCATGTTGTTGCACTAATAATTGGTGCAATTATGAAAACAATTTTGTCTGCAGCGGTAGGAATAATGTCCTCTTTTAGCGCAAGCTTTACACCATCGGCCAAAGATTGAATTAATCCAAATGGTCCAACTCGGTTAGGCCCAGGACGCTGTTGCATCCGCGCAACAATTCGGCGCTCACCCCACACTGACATTAATGTCAAAAGCACGCAGACAGCAAAAACAATTAGAGCCTTTACAAGGATCAGCCAACCTGGATCTGATCCAATGAGTTGCGCTGTCGTCATGCTCTCACCACCGTAACTACTTCACCATGAACAGCATTTAACTTTGTTAAAAGTTGTGAGCCACGTGAATTACGAGGCGCCCAAAGTGCATCATCATGAATATTCTCAATAAGAGCTGGCAGAGTTAAGAAACCTTGGGCCGTAGAAATCTTGAGTAAATCACCATCGGCAACACCAAGTGCTTGCGCTCTTTTTTCTGAGATGACAGCAACTGTTTGTCTGGCAGTGCCAGCTAGATTTTCTTCACCCTCTTGCAATGTCCCAAGGTCAAGCAGGCGTCTCCACGATGTAATTAATGCCTCGTTTGTACTCAAATTTGGTTGTGCTGCAGCCGATATAGATTTCATCTTTGACCGCTCGCCTTGCCAATCTTTAATTGTTGCAATCTCTTTTGTAGCAGCAGTAACAGTTCCAAGATTTAGTGATGTTCCCATTTCTTCTGCAATCATTGAAAGAATTCGAAGATCACTACGATTAAGTGAGTCACTTACAGCTGCGTCAAAGGATCGAGCACGGCCTTCCCAGTTTAAGAATGATCCAGATTTTTCAGTAACAGCTGCAACTGGCAGAACAACGTCTGCTCGTGAAGTTACTGCACTTGGTGCGATCTCAAGTGAAACAACAAAAGCTTTATCTAACGCCGCTAGCGCACTAAGATTGTCATCTAAATCCAAAGGATCAACGCCACCGACAAGTAGTGCGCCGATTTCATCAGAATTGACCGCTGTAATAATTTCTGATGTTGAGCGACCAATATTTGATGGAAGTGAATCTACTGACCAGAGCGCAGCGATTTCATTTCTTGCTGCTGCATCTGCCACTGGGCGGCCACCTGGTAACAAGTTGCCAATGGCACCTGCTTGAATCGCTCCACGCTCTCCTGCTCTACGTGGAACCCATGCAAGTTTTGCACCTGAAGATTGTGCAAGCCCAGCAACGGCAGTTAACACTCCAGCACTTTCGCCGGCTCTCTCGCCAACTAAAATTACTGATTTATCTGTAAGGTTTTGTGAAGATACGGCTGCAGCTTCTTGACCTGGAGCAACTTTAATAAATTGTGCTTTGAGTTTTTCAACCGCGATCGATTCCTTTGATCCAATTGAGATTACTTTTAAAGCTCGCTTACGGAACTGTTTATTTATTCTTAAGAAAACAATTGGTGACTCTTCTTCTGGCTCAAAGCCAACAAGAAGTATTTGATCAGCCTTGTCTATGTCGCGATACGTTGTTGAAGAGTTCACAACATGTGCTGCAATAAACTCACGCTCTTCATCTGATGTTACGCGCGCTCTAAAGTCGATGTCGTTGGTACCCAGTGCAAGACGAGCAAATTTGCTGTAGCCATATGCATCTTCATGTGTGGCACGGCCACCAACTAATACAGCCGCTGGTGATGCTTTCAATCCCTGGGCTGCAACAGCAAGTGCTTCAGGCCAAGATGCTTCGACTAATTCTCCAGATTCATCACGAATCATTGGAACCTTCAAGCGATCGACTGCTGTGATGTATTTAAATGCCCACCGGCCTTTGTCACAGTTCCACTCTTCATTAACTGCTGCATCTTCACCGGCTAAACGGCGCAGGGTTTTTCCACGGCGCACATCTGTACGCATATCGCATCCAGAGGCACAGTGCTCACAAGCAGATGGTGTTGAAACTAAATCAAATGGACGTGCTCGAAAACGATATGCAGCTCCGGTTAGCGCTCCAACAGGGCAGATTTGAACAGTGTTACCAGAGAAGTAGGATTCAAAAGGTTTGTTTTCATAAATTCCAACTTGTTGCAAAGCTCCGCGTTCATTTAATGTAATAAATGGATCACTAGCGATCTGTTCTGAAAAGCGAGTACAACGAGCACATAGAACACAACGCTCACGATCAAGAAGTACTTGAGAAGAAATATTTATTGGCTTTTCAAATGTGCGCTTAACGCCTTCAAACCTGGAAGAACCTTGTCCAGTACTCATTGCTTGATTTTGTAGAGGACATTCCCCACCTTTGTCACAGACGGGACAATCAAGTGGGTGGTTTACTAACAAAAGCTCCATAACGCCGCGTTGTGCTTTTTCTGCAACCGGGGAAGTTAATTGCGTTTTAACAATCATTCCCGTTTCAACTGGAATTGTGCATGAAGCCTGAGGTTTTGGAAATGCACGACCATTAATTTCAATATCTACCAAACATTGGCGACATGCGCCAACAGGATCTAGTAATGGATGATCACAAAAACGGGGAATTTGAATTCCTAGTTGCTCTGCGGCGCGAATAACTAATGTTCCCTTAGGGACAGTAACTTCAAAGCCATCGATTACAACAGTAATCATCTCAACTGCTACTTCACTCACTTATGCACCTGCCCCAACAAATAAAGTTGATGCAACAGGATCAAATGGGCATCCACCGTTTGTTAAGTGTGCGATGTACTCATCGCGGAAGTATTTAATTGAAGATGTAATTGGACTAGTAGCTCCATCACCGAGTGCGCAGAATGAGCGACCCATAATGTTGTCGCAAAGATCAAGTAGTTTCGCAAGGTCTGCTTCTGTTCCTTTACCGGCCTCTAAATCACGAAGGATCTGTACTAGCCACCAAGTGCCTTCACGACACGGTGTGCACTTTCCGCATGATTCATGTTTATAAAATTCAGTCCAACGCAGTACTGCTCGAACAACGCAGGTTGTTTCATCAAATATCTGTAAAGCTTTTGTGCCAAGCATGGAACCTGCCGCTGCAACGCCTTCGTAATCAAGTGGAACATCTAAGTGCTCGTCAGTAAACAATGGTGTTGAAGATCCACCTGGCGTCCAAAACTTTAACTTATGGCCCTTGCGCACTCCACCTGAAAGTTCAAGAATTTCACGAAGTGTAATTCCAAGTGGTGCTTCAAATTGCCCAGGATTTACAACGTGACCTGACAAAGAATAAAGAGTTGTTCCTTTGCTCTTTTCGGTTCCCATAGATTGATACCACTCAGCACCGTTCATAACAATTGCCGGTACTGATGAAATCGATTCCACATTGTTTACAACTGTTGGTCTGGCATACAAACCTGCAATAGCAGGAAACGGTGGGCGCAAACGTGGTTGACCACGGAAGCCTTCGAGTGAATCAAGTAGAGCTGTCTCTTCGCCGCAAATATAGGCACCAGCACCAATGTGTAAAACAACATCGACGCCATTTCCAAGAATTCCAGCTGCATAAGCATCTGCAATTGCTTGATTAACTCGGCGCACAACATGCGTCACTTCTCCACGAATGTAAATAAATGCGTGCTTTGCACGAATTGCATGACAGGCGATGATGCAGCCTTCAATAAGAACGTGTGGGTTAGCCATTAAAAGAGGTGTGTCTTTGCAAGTGCCTGGCTCTGATTCATCTGCATTAACAACTAAGTAGTGATCTTTGTTATCGCCCTGTGGAATAAATCCCCACTTCATTCCAGTTGGGAATCCAGCACCGCCACGACCACGTAATCCTGAATCCTTAACAAGTTGAATTACTGCATCTGGATCCATTGCAAGAGCTTTTTCTGATGCCTTATAGCCACCATGTCGCTTATATGCCTCTAGGGTAAATGAATCTTTTTCATCCCAATGTGCTGATAAAACTGGAGCAAGTTTTGTCATTATTTACCTTCTTTCGAAAGTTTTAAACCTAACAAAGTTGGTTGACCAGCCTGTACGCCTTCGTGGGCAAGGCCATCATTTAATCCAGCAAGGACTGCTGAAGCTTCTTTCCATGTAACAAGTTTATTTGGACCACGAGTTGGCGGCTTAGGATTACCAGCACGCATTGAATCAACTAACTCTTTTGCTGATTCGACGGTTTGGTTGTCATAGAACTCCCAATTAGCCATCACAACCGGTGCATAGTCACATGCTGCATTGCATTCAATGTGCTCTAAAGAGACCTTTCCATCATCGGTTACGCCATCATTTTCAATTCCTAAATGATCTTTAAGGGAGGCAAATATTGCATCCCCGCCCATAACCGCGCACAAAGTATTTGTGCAAACACCAACGTGATACTCACCTATTGCAGATGGCTTGTACTGAGTATAGAAAGTTGAAACAGCCGTTACTTCTGCAGCCTCTAAATCAAGTTGCTCGGCAATTAATTCAATACCTTCATTTGTAACATAGCCAGCTTTTGATTGAACAAAATGAAGTAAAGGCATGATTGCAGAGCGAGGACGTGGATAACGTTTAATTATCGATTCCATGATTTTTAAATCTTCTGGTGAAAATGCCATTAGCGATCAACACCTCCCATGACAGGATCGATTGATGCAACAGCTGCAACGATGTCGGCAACCATTCCACCTTCACTCATTGCAGGAGTTGCCTGCAAATTGTTAAATGATGGTTCGCGGAAGTGAACGCGATATGGACGAGTCCCACCGTCAGAGACAATTGATGCGCCTAGTTCACCACGTGGTGATTCAATTGCAGCATATGCCTGACCAGCAGGGACTCTGAAACCTTCTGTAACAAGTTTGAAGTGGTGGATTAATGACTCCATAGAAGTTCCCATAATCTCGCGAATGTGATCAAGAGAGTTACCTAACCCATCTCCGCCGAGAGCGAGCTGGGCTGGCCATGCAATTTTCTTATCGGCAACCATGACAGGTGCACCGTGAAGCTTTTCTAACTTATCCACGCACTGTTCGATAATGCGAAGTGATTGCTCAAGTTCATTCATACGAATTAAAAATCTGCCATAAACATCGCAGGTATCTGCTGTCACAACATCGAAGTTGTAGTTTTCATAACCACAATATGGTTGAACTTTTCGTAAATCCCAAGGCATTCCAGTTGAGCGAAGTACTGGCCCAGTAATTCCAAGAGTTGTACATCCTGCTAGGTCTAGATAACCAATACCCTGTGTGCGCTTCATCCAAATTGAATTACCGATGAGCAGAGTTGCATTATCTTTAAAGTTCTTGCGCATTAACTTCACGCCTTCGCGGATTTTTGTATAAGCACCCTCTGGCAAGTCTTGCTGTACTCCACCTGGTCGCACATACGCCATGTTCATGCGAAGCCCTGTAATCATTTCAAATATCTCAAGAACTGTTTCGCGGTCACGGAAAGCAAAGAACATAGGGCCCATTGCCCCAAGTTCAAGTGCACCGGTTCCTAAAGCAACCATATGTGACGAGATTCGATTTAGCTCCATCATCATTACACGAATAACACTTGCTCGTTCTGGAACATCGTTAGTAATTCCGAGCAGTTTCTCAACTGCAAGGCAGTAGGCAGTCTCATTGTGTAATGGGCTTAGGTAATCCATGCGAGTTACAAAAGTTGTTCCTTGAGTCCAGTTACGGAACTCAATATTTTTTTCAATTCCTGTATGCAGGTATCCAATACCGCAACGCACTTCGGTAATTGTTTCGCCTTCAAGTTCTAAAACTAAACGGAGCACTCCATGAGTTGATGGGTGCTGTGGTCCCATGTTTACGACAACTCGCTCTTCTTTTGTTGCACCAATTTCTTGAACTAAAGAATCCCAGTCCCCTCCGGTGACAGAGAAAACCTTTCCTTCTGTTGTTTCGCGAGAAGGTGCATACGGATCAAAAGTGGTCACTTGTAACTCCTTCGATCACTCGGAGGAGGAGTTGTTGCACCTTTATATTCAACTGGAATTCCACCGAGTGCATAATCTTTGCGCTGCGGATGACCTTTCCAGTCATCTGGCATAAGGATTCTAGTTAGACCAGGATGGCCATCAAAAATAATTCCAAACATGTCAAAGGCTTCACGTTCATGCCAGTTATTGCCAGCCCACACTTCAACAACTGATGGAATGTGTGGATGTGAATCTGCAACAGAAACTTCTAAGCGAATTCTTTGATTCTTTGTCATTGAGAGCAATGGATAAACAGCATGTAGTTCGCGTCCAGATTGTTCTGGATAGTGAATACCACTTACTCCCATACACATTTCAAACTTAAGTACATCACGCAAAATAAAAGCTACTTCAATAAGTTTTTCGGACTTCACATGAAGAGTCAGTTCCCCACGGTCAATAACTACTCTTTCGATTGAATCAGAGAACTCTGGGTAAGCACGTTCTAAGTTGTCTGTGACTTCATCAAAATAACCACCATAAGGGCGCTCAGAAGAGCCAGCTTTAGCTGCTTTTGCTACCAAACCACCATAGCCGGAAGTATCACCAGTTCCTTTTGGTCCAAACATGCCATCACTCATTATGCAAGTAGACCCTTCATCTGATGAGTCGGCTTTGCATTCATTGCAGCAAGTTCAACTTCTTTAATAATTTGTGCGCGATTTGGACCAATTTTTTCATTGTTGATCTGTTCGTGAAGTTTCAAAATTGCATCAAGCAACATTTCTGGACGTGGTGGGCACCCTGGTAAGTAGATATCGACAGGAACAACATGGTCGACGCCTTGAACAATTGCGTAGTTATTAAACATTCCACCAGATGAAGCACAAGCACCCATAGCAATTACCCATTTAGGTGCAGACATTTGATCATAAATTTGACGAAGTACTGGTGCCATTTTATTTGAAACTCGACCTGCAACGATCATTAAATCTGCTTGTCGAGGGGATGCTCTGAAAACCTCTCCACCAAAACGAGCAATGTCATATTTAGCTGCAGAACCAACAGCCATCATTTCAATAGCGCAGCATGCAAGACCAAATGTTGCTGGCCACAGTGAGTTTTTACGCATGTAACCTGCAAGTTTTTCAACTGTTGTTAAAACAAATCCACTTGGAATTTTCTCTTCAAGACCCATTTTTTAGTCCCATTCCAATCCACCGCGTCGCCAAACATATGCATATGCAACAAAGACTGTGGCAATAAAGATGACCATTTCAACTAATCCAAAAACTCCAAGAGTGTCAAAAGTGACGGCCCATGGATATAAGAAAACAATTTCAATATCAAAAATTATGAAAAGCATTGCGGTAAGAAAATACTTGACAGGAAAGCGTCCGCCTTCCGCTGCTTGAGGTGAAGGTTCGATTCCACATTCATATGCATCTAGCTTTGCCCGGTTGTAGCGTGCTGGACCTGCGAGCGCTCCGGCAACAACGGAAAATGCAGCAAAGCCAAACCCAATGGCCGCTATCACCAGGATGGGAATATATGGATTGGCTGTGGAAATCACAGACGAAATTCTAAGGTGGAAAAGAGGTAGTTCATGACCGCTAACCCTTCGAAGCGCTGTGAACTGCAACAACCCCAAAAGTCAGGTTTTTCCAGCTCACATTGCTCCAGCCAGCTCCCTTTAGGCTCTTTGCCAAGGCTGCCTGATCGGGCCATGCCCTAATTGATTCGGCCAGATAGACATAGGCATCAGGATTTGAAGCGGTTTTTTTCGCGATCGCGGGCAATAGCCTCATGAGGTACTTGGTATATATGGTGCGAAAAATTCGGTTTGTAGGATGACTGAACTCTGCAATAACGATTCTGCCCCCGGTTTTGGTTACTCGAAGCGCCTCGGCCAAAGCCTTTTCATACTTAACAGTGTTTCGAAGCCCGTAAGAGATTGTTACAACATCAAAACGATTGTCCTCAAATGGCAGGTTGAGGGCATCGGCCTTTGAAAAATTCAAATATGGGCGAGCTTTGCGGCCTTGAGCCAACATCCCTTCGCTGAAATCTGTGGCAAAGACGGTTGCGCCGGCTTTGTAAAGTGGTTCGGAAGATGATCCAGGTCCAGCGGCTAAATCCAGAATCTGCATTCCAGGCTTCGGGGCAATAATCGCAGTTGTGGCTTTGCGCCAGGCCTTTGTTCGGCCCAGACTCAAAAGATCGTTTACGAGGTCATAGCGTTTTGCCACCCCATCAAACATCGCCGCAACTTCATCGGGGTCTTTGTTCAAATTGGCGCGGGACATGGTGACATTCTCTCTTGAAGTAGGCTCATCTACAACTTCAAGGGTGGAAAGGTTGGGATCTAGATGTCGAATAAAGAGCTATCCCCAATCACCACTGTTCGACTTGGCGATCACTTGCCGCTGTTAGAAATACTTCCAGACTCCAACCCACTTGCTTGGGTTCGAGGTGGAGAAGGTTTAGTTGGCTGGGGAGTTTACGCAACAAAAACCGTCACAGGTCCCAATAGGTTTGCAGAAGCACGTGCATGGTGGGAAAAACAGTTAGAAAATTTTGTGGTTACAAACTCTGTACACGGAAGTGGTACCGGTCCAGTTCTATTTGCATCATTTTCTTTTTCTCCAAACGATGAATCAGTTTTGGTAATTCCAAACATTGTTGTTGGCAGTAAGAAGGATAAAAGTTGGATTACATGGATTGGCTCGGAACAACAACCAATTCTTAACTCATCTCCTGACTTTGTACAAAATGCTCAGATGCAATGGAGTAATAAAACTGATTCTGAATCTAAATCCGAATCTGAATGGAAAGAAAAGGTTTCAACAGCTGTAGGCCGGATTAAGGAAGGCTCACTTGCTAAAGTTGTATTGGCTCGTGATTTAACATTTAGATCCGAGAAAGATATTGATCCCCGCCCAATTTTGCTTAAACTTGCCTCTGAATATCCAACTACCTGGACGTATTGTGTAGATGGATTTGTTGGTGCCACACCAGAGCTACTCCTTCGTCTGTCTCGGGGAATGTTAACTTCCAGAGTATTGGCAGGAACAATTAGTAAAACCGGAGACGACTCAAAGGATTTGGCATCAGCGGCTTCATTGGCACGTTCTTCAAAAGATTTAGCTGAACATGAATATGCGGTTCGCTCAGTTGCTGATGCCATTGAACCATTTTGTACATCAATAAATGTTCCAGATTCTCCCTTCGTTCTTCACCTTGCAAATGTCATGCACCTTGCAACCGATGTAACAGGTGCAATTGCAGAAACTTTGGCACACGTAGATGCATTTACAATTCTTGAACAACTTCATCCTTCCGCAGCAGTTTGCGGCACTCCACGACCTGCCGCTGCAGAGTTGATTACTGAGATAGAAGGAATGTCCCGGGGGCGTTATGCCGGACCAATTGGCTGGACAGATGCTGCAGGTGATGGCGAACTTGGTATTGCATTACGTGGTGGAGAAATTAAGGGAAATACAATTCGAATTTTTGCAGGATGTGGAATTGTCGAAGAATCAGATCCTGAAGTTGAACTTGCAGAAACCAAAGCCAAGTTCGCTCCTATGCGCAGTGCGCTATTGGATTCCTCTTCCTAGCTTTTTGACAGCGAATCTAGAATTGCCTTTAAATTGTCAGCGTTTACTTCACGGCTTGGTACATCACAAACGACAATTGAAACTCCTTTAATCGGAGCTTTTACCTGGCTAATCAACTCTTCTAAAGAACTAATCTGAACTGCAGCAATTCCTAAAGATTGTGCGATTGAAGCAAGATTTAATCCATGTGGAGTGCCAAAGAGTGTTTCAAAGCCTATTGATCCTCGTTGAGGCAGAGTTGAAAAAATCCCACCTCCATCATTGTCAATGACAATGAATCGACAGTTAATATTTTCATTGTTTATAAACCCAGTTAAATCATGCAGAAATGAGAGGTCTCCAAGAACTGCAATTGTGGATTTGTGATTAAAGGCTATTCCAAGTGCCGTGGAAATGTTTCCATCGATTCCAGCCAGGCCTCGATTTGCATATGTTGTAATACCATTTCGTGGGTTTGCAAATGCCTCAAAGTCTCTTATTGGTCTAGAAGATGAAATAAATAATGCAGTATCGTCTGCAATCTCTGCTGCAATAGTTCTTGCTATGACTGCTTCATTCCAGCCTTCTAAGGACTCAATTAATTTATGAGCTCTTTCTGCAACTTTGTTCCACTTTGCCATCCATTCTTCAGAGTGAACTACCCCCTGAAGTTCTGGCAGTTGAGTAAATAATCGATCAGCAGCTCTTTCACTATCAACTGTTGCAATACGTTGGTCCACAACATAGGTAATTGGACTTAACTTAACAAAAGCATTGATTGAACGCGACAAAGTTGTGCGGCCGATTACCAAAACAGATTGAGGAATTAACGTGCTTCTTATCTCTTGCGTGGCTAAAAAGATTGATGCGTGTGCAATTGCATCTGGAAATGACAATGGATCTTCAGCAATTACTGGCCAACCAATTGCCTTAGTAAACTTTGAAATCTCTTCAACGTTTAAGCCACCTCGGTCATGTCCGATAACTACTACGCCTCGTGCGCCAACTAATCGAAGAGTTCCAGCTTTTTTTCCATTTTTTTCTGGTTGTGGATTAAGTTTTATCTCTTTTAACCAATCCCAATCAGAATCTGGTAATAGCGGTTCATCGAATTGAAGATTTAAATGAACAGGACCAGAACGCAAGCTATCAAGAGGTAACTCCATTGGAAATACGGGTCCATCGACATCGGCAAAATAGCGAACAGATTTGCCAAAGATTCGGGCCTGCTCCGTGGTTTGGTTTGTACCTGTTTTACGCAGCATTGCCGGACGATCGGCAGTCAAGATTAGAAGTGGCAAGTTAGTGTGATGAGCTTCTAAAACCGCCGGGTGGTAATTTGCCACCGCAGTTCCACTTGTGCAGACAATCGGAACTGCGCGACCAGAAGATTTGATTAAGCCAAGTGCAAAGTAAGCCGCAGTTCGCTCATCAATACGTACATGGATAGTAATTAATTTTTCTTGTGCTGCTGCAAAAAATGCGAGAGATAAAGGCGCATTACGAGAACCAGGAGAGATAACTACATCGGTTACTCCTGATTCAATAATTTGGCGAACAATAACTCGCGCTAAAGAAGTAGAGTTGTTGATCATAAAAGTTCAGCCGTTCTCATAATGCGATTCTTCCACCATTCAAAGCGCTCTGCAGACACTTCCAAGCCAGCAAAATCTGGCTCGGGTGAAGATATTGCCATTTGGCCATCTTTAATTGGCAAGTGCGCTACATCTTGGGATAGTAGAAATCCCGTTGCAAGTCCACATCCATATTCAAGCTTTTCGATTGACCCAGCTAAAACTAAGCCGTAATCGATTCCAATGGCAGATTCTAAAGCGCTGGAAACAACCACCGGCAGTTTATGGTGATTGATTAGAGCGTGTGTTCTATTGATTCCCCCAAGTGGTTGCACTTTTAACATGAGAATATCAACTGCACCATTTAAGTCCAGTGCAAAAGGATCGACAGCTTTTCTTAAGATTTCATCACCGACAATTTTTACATCTGTGCGTTTTTTTAATTCTCGTAACTCTTCAACAGTTGCACAGGGTTGCTCAATGTATTCAATTTCTCCAGCAGATTGAAGAAAAGATGTTGCTTCATCAACGCTCCATGCCCCATTTACATCGACTCTGATTGCACTATCGGGGCGAAGAGATCGAACTTGTTGAATACGAGCCAAATCCAGCTCTAAATTTTCGCCCACTTTTATTTTAAAGCTACTAACACCAGGAAATAACTCCACAATTTTTGTGATCTCTGCAGCACCATTTAGTGCTGGAATAGTTCCATTTACTTTCACATTACTGCGAAACAAATGTGGTCTTGGTTGTGTAGCTGCTTCAATTGCGCAGGCAAGCCAAGGAGCACACTCTGCATCTTTGTACTCTAAAAATGGAGAAAATTCTGCCCAACCATATTCACCTTTAAATAATGCAACTTCACGTAGATTGATTCCGCGAAAATTTGTTTTTGTAGGAAGTGCTACAACACGCAAGGAATCTAAAAGTGATTGATCCATGGATTAAGGACGCTTAGGGAATTTCCCGAAATCTGGTGCTCGCTTTTCTTTGTATGCATCTCGACCTTCTTGACCCTCTTCGCTTAAATAGAAAAGAAGAGTTGCATCACCTGCAAGTTGTTGAATCCCAGCCAGACCATCATCTGCTGCATTCATACTTGCTTTAATCAAACGAAGTGCAAGCGGAGAGTTTTTCAACATCTCTCGACACCAAGAAACTGTTTCATTTTCAAGCTCTGCAAGTGGAACAACAGTATTTACAAGACCCATCGATAATGCTTCTTGTGCGTCATATTGCCGTGTCATAAACCAAATTTCACGGGCTTTTTTCTGGCCAATATTTGCTGCAAGCAATCCTGAGCCATAACCGCCATCAAATGAACCCACCATTGGGCCAGTCTGTCCAAACTTGGCATTGTCTGCTGCAATTGTTAGATCGCAAACAACATGTAATACATGTCCTCCACCAATAGCCCAACCAGCAACCATTGCAATTACCGGTTTAGGTGTGCGACGAATCTGAACTTGTAAATCTAAAACATTGAGTCGACCTAAACCCTGTTGACCAACACTGTCTGATCCAACATAGCCGTCATCTCCACGAACACTAATGTCGCCGCCAGAACAAAATGCTTCGGTACCTTCACCAGTAAAAATAATTACACCTACTGATGCGTTATCTCTTGCTAAATCAAATGCACTCTTTAGCTCAATAATTGTTTCTGGGCGAAAAGCATTTCTTACGTGAGGGCGATTAATTGTTATCTTTGCAATGCCCTCACCAATTTGATATTTAATATCAGTAAAGGCTTCACCACCAGGCCCGGTTTTCCATGAAGGAATAGTGCGGTCACCAAAATCACGCTTAATCGGTCGGCTCATGATTCCCCTATCTTTGACTACTGGCGATAGCCTACGGTGGCAATGGATAACTCGTCACAACGAAAGATTCTCCGGGTCAGCCCTGAATGGGAAACTCCCAAATTAGCGGGAGAAATCACATCAGCTCTCGCCGGCAATGGACCCATTCTAGGTTTTGGTGAGATCACAAGTGGTTTTGCCCCAGTTGAGGTTGCAGTCGTAATTGGAACTTCCGGAACCACTGGAAATGCAAAAGAGGTCGCACTCTCTGCTCATGCGATCACTTCTTCGGCAAAAGCATCAAATCAATTTCTAGGAGCAAAACCTGGTGATACGTGGAGTTTGTTACTACCACTTACCCATATTGCAGCTGTCAATGTAATTGTGCGTGCATTAGAACTTGGATCCACGCCAATTGATCTTCGAAATGTTCAAGGCGACTACCCAGATTCAAACTTCACCGCAATTGTTCCAACTCAACTGTTTCGTGCCCTAAATGGTGATGCAAAGTTGTTAAAGCATTTACAGAGCGCTAACGCGGTATTAATTGGTGGAGCTGCTCTATCACCAGGATTGCGCAAACAAGCAGAAGCGGCCGGAATAAAAATTGTCACAACATATGGGATGACGGAAACTTGTGGTGGATGTGTATACGATGGCCAAGCACTCTCAGGTGTTGAGTTTGATGTTCAAAGCGGAAGAGTTCGTTTAAAAGGAAATGTCTTAGCAACTAGTTACTTAAATGAGCCATGGAATCTAGATAATGGATGGTTTGAAACGTCAGATTTAGGAGAAGTAATAAACGACAAACTTGTAGTGCTTGGTCGTGCAGATGATGTAATTGTCTCAGGTGGTGAGAATATTTCTTTAAGTGCCGTTGAAAACTCTCTTGCTGTTGCATTTCCACAATTACAAACTGCTGCTTTTTCTTACAACGATCCTCAATGGGGTCAAAGTTTGCAGTTAGCAGTTGTAGGTGAAATTACTGATGAAGCTATTTTGCTTCACCTTGAAAAAGATTTAGGCCCTGTCGCAAAACCAAAAGGCATCCATCGCAAGTCTTCGCTACCATTGCGAGGTATTGGAAAAATTGATCGCGATGCCTTAACCAAGGGGATTAAAAGTGAGTAAATGGATTCTTGGAGCACGCCTTCGTACGTTACCTGCTGCTATTGCTCCCGTCGTTGTTGCATCTGCATTGGCAGGTAGTGACTTCAATTGGATTCGTGCAACTCTGGCATTAATGGTCGGAGTTTGGCTACAAATTGGCGTTAATTTTGCAAATGACTACAGCGATGGTGTTAAAGGGACAGATGATGATCGAGTGGGACCAACTCGTTTAGTTGCATCAGGCCTGGCTACAGCGAGTTCGGTCAAGAGAGCTGCTTACATTTCGTTTTTGATTGCAAGTTTTGCAGGCCTCTGGCTCTCTTTGCTCACATCGCTTGTATTGATTCCTATTGGAGTAATTGCAATTGCAGCAGCCTGGGGTTACACCGGTGGAAAGAATCCATATGGTTATAGAGGTCTTGGCGAAGTTTCGGTGTTTATTTTCTTTGGGTTAGTTGCAACAGTAGGTAGTTTTTATGTTCAAACCGAAAACATAACTTTAATGAGCTTTGTAGTTGCAATCCCAATGGGTGCAATTTCATGTGCAATTTTGACAGTCAATAACATTAGAGATTTAGCTAAAGATCAAGTTGCTGGAAAGCGCACAGTTGCAGTTCGACTTGGGGATGAAAGGGCTCGACGAACATATGTCTCACTCTTAATCCTTGCCCACATTGCTGCTATTGCAACATTTATTCCAGCTACTCTTCTTACCTTATTAGCAGCACCTTTAACTTTTTCAGTTTCAAAAGCAGTTTTAAGCAAAGCCACAGGGGCTTCTTTGATCCCAGTACTGGGTAAAACCGGCAAGCTACAACTGTTATTCGCTGCACTTTTTGCCATAGCTCTAGCGATACAATAAATCCATGCTAAGAGTTCTATCGTTGGTTTTAGTCTTTGGTGTAACAATCTATGCCTTGCTTGATTGTGCACGAGCCGATGAGACTCAGATCAAGAATCTTCCTAAGTGGGGATGGCTACTTTTGATCATTCTTCTTGGACCACAGGCCGTTGCAATAGGACCTATTGCTTATTTAATAGCAGGTAGAAATAAACCAAAGAGAAATAAAAATCCTAAACGGCGTATTTTGCCACCTGATGATGATCCGGATTTTTTAAGAAAACTTTAAAGTCCTGAGTACGTGTGCTTTCCGGTGCCCCAAATATTTATATATACATAGTTAAACAAGAATGTTGATCCAGCAAATAAACAAAGCCATGCAGCACGGCGACCGCGCCAACCAATCGTCACACGGGCATGTAAATATGCTGCATATGCAACCCACGTAATAAATGCCCACGTTTCCTTAGGATCCCAACCCCAATATCTTCCCCAAGCACTCTCTGCCCAAATTGCGCCAGAAACAACTGAGAAAGTCCATAATGGAAAAACAAATGCAACTAAGCGATATGAAAGTTGATCGAGTACCTCTAAAGAAGGTAGGCGTTTAGCCCACTCATTTCTTTCACCTTTTGACTCGATTCGATCCAATACAAGATACGCAGTTGCAATTACATTTGAAAGTAAGAAAACTCCCCCTGAAATTATTGCTGTTGATACGTGAATTACTAACCACTCAGATTTTAAGGCTGGAACTAATGGAGCACTTGGTACATAAAGAACTGTGATTGCCGTTCCGAGGGTAAGTAGAACCGATACTGAGACTAGAAGTCCTAGCCATCGAAGATCATATTTTCGAAGTGCCGCAAGGTATGCACCCGAGAATGCAAGGGCGCCAGTTATTGAGAACTCATACATATTTCCCCATGGAGCTCTGCTTGCAGATATTCCACGAGCAACTACACCGACAAAAAGAAGAAGAAAACCAAGAATCATTAATGCAGTTGCAATTCGAGCAGCACGACTATTTCGAGTGTAATCCAATGATGACTTTCCAGCCGCTGGAACCTTTACTGCCCAAGCCGTCTCTATTGCATGGACGATGAATGAGAGAGCAAAAACTGCTGTTGCTGAATAGATTGAATAGTTTGAGATAACTGCCCAACTTCGTGACATCTACTTGTCTCCCTTTAGCCTTTGAATAAATCCTGTTATCTCTTCTTCAAGTCCCGGTGCTGCATTTTTTGCTAGTCCTGCAACTTCAACTTTCTCACCTACTCGAATCCAAATTCGTCGTCTACGAGTAAATAGAGAAGCGAGTAATCCAATGATGGCAACAATAGCCCCCAATAAAGCAAACTTCTTTCCGGGATCTGTGACAAAGCTGATGTTGACCCACTGAACATATCCTTCAAATGTAATTACGCCGCCAGGATAGGCAAAAGATTCCCCTGGCTTTAAAGCTTTGAGTCCAACTTGTTGCATCTTTGAAGTGTCTATTCTGTAAACCGATTGTGGGGTACCTGAATCCAATCCGAGATCACCCACCCAAGCGGCTAAAAGCAAACGTGGATTTAATGCTTCTGGATAAACACTGATTCCACCATTTGCACCATCTCTTTCATAAGTCGGAAGAAATGATCCAACAAAGCCAACCGATGGCTCTGCATCTGGAGCTTTAATTGCGCCAATGGAGCCCAGTTGTGAATCCTGAGGCAAAAATGGAACAGGACCTTGAAAAGCTACATTCAATTGTGAATCAACAACAGTTACAACTGGAGAGTAACCATTTGCTTGAAGATAGATCCTTGTATCCCCGATTGTTAAAGGTGAGTTAACTTTCATGGTTTTTTTCTCAACTTGAGACTCTCCGCCTCTAAGAAGGGAAACATCAAGTGTGTAGTCCTCCGGTGCCCCCGTTAATACATTGTATTTTGCTACAAAGTTGTCTGCAGTCAACATGAAATCTGGAAGATTTGAATCACGATAAAGTTTTCCATATGTTAGAGAGTCATAACTTGTCACATTGTTAACAAAGCGCTCACCAACATTTAAAATTGCTTCTCCGCGCATTCCAAAAAGAGAACTAAAGCTGATTCCAACCAAAACTAGTATTAATGCAAGATGAAAAAATAGATTTCCTGTCTCCCGAGCAAAACCTTTTTCTGCAGAAATAGAGCCATCTGATTCCAAAACCCTGAATCTATTTTTCTTAAACCATGCGCTTGCTATTTCTAACTCACTGCCATTTGCGCTCCACTCTTGAAAATGCTCCATTCTGGAGAGGTTCTTGGGTGTAGCTGGCGGTAGAGCTCTTGCATTTTTGAAATGCTCGATAGTTCTAGGTAAAACGCATCCAATGAGTGAAATGAATAAGAGAATATAGACAGCGCTAAACCAAGGTGAACCATAGACATCAAAGAGCCAAAATCTATCCAACCACTCTGCTTGCTGTGGGGAATTTTTAAAGTAATCTGAAACCTGCATCGGGTTTTGAGTTCGTTGTGGGAACAAGGATCCAGGGATCGCAGCGACTCCAAGAAGTAACAATAAAATTAGAGCAGTTCTCATACTTGTAAGCTGGTGCCAAAAGTATCTTGCAAGGCTTGTGCCATCTAATTCTGGTATTTGTACTTGATTACTCATTAGATCACCGGAATAAAGTCAGAGATAAGCCCGCGCATTGAGTTCATTAAATCTCCCCAAAAACCGAGCACCTGTAACAGTCCAATCAAAATCAAAAATGCACCGCCAACTTTTGAGATTACATCTCCCCGGCGATAGATAATCGAACGGAGTTTGGCGGATTTATCTAAAAACAGACCTGATGCGATAAATGGCAATCCCAAACCTAGACAATAAGCAAATGAGAGTACAGCTCCACGAAGTGCACTAGATTCTTGAAAAGCCAAAGTTTGTACAGCGGCTAATCCAGGGCCAATGCATGGAGTCCAACCAATTCCGAAGAGAACTCCCAACAGCGGTGCTCCCAACAGACCGCCTGTTGTTCGCATATTTGGGCGAATTGTTGGTGAAAATGGGAACTTTCCATAAAAGATAAAACCTAAAAATATTGTCATGATTCCCAAAATTCTTGAAATTATCTCTTCATTTGCAACCAATTGATTGCCTAGCTCACCAAACAATGCACCAAAAGAGATAAAAACGCCGCTAAATCCAAAAACAAATAGTAATGATCCTAAAAACACCTTACCTCGGTTTACAGAAAATCCTGCGGCAAAGGACAAGTAGCCTGGAACAAGAGGTAAAACGCAAGGAGATAAAAACGAAACTACACCCACGATAAATGCAAATGGAATAGCAGCAATCAATGCTCCACTAAAGAGTTGTTCTACTAGAAATTCTTTCATTCCTGGCTAACTCTTTCAATAAGTTGAGACAAAGAAGCCACAGTAATAACACCTGAGATTCGTGCAGCTACGCGTCCCTGTTCATCAAGGATTACAGTTGTAGGAATTGCATTTGCAGATAGTGAGCCTCTGAAGCCAGACAAAATTGAATCATCAATCACGGTTGGGTATGGAATTTTAAATCGCCGTTCAAATGCTTCAGCATTTGCTGGATTATCTCTTGTCAATATCCCTATAAATTCAACCTCAGAGTATGTATTTGCCAATGCAACAAGTGTTGGCGCCTCGGCACGACATGGCGAACACCATGAGGCCCAGACGTTTACAACGGCAACTTTATCTTTTGTATATGTGTAATTTTTCCCCGACAATGTCATTCCTGTAATTGTCGGCGATATTTTTCTGTCGGTTGATTTGATAAATGTAATTGCACCGTCACCAGAGACAAAACTTTCCTCAGAGACCGACGTTCCGCCACCGCCACATCCCGTTAAAGCAATGACAAAAAGAAGAGCAACGGTAAATCTCTTCATTAGTTTTTTTCTGGCAAAAGATGTCTAGCTGGTTCAGAATAGGTGAGTCCTGAGATGAAGCCCTCATCATCAAAATGAATACTTGTCACAGAAGCCAAGGTGCATTCGCGTTTGCGCGGATCGTGCAAAAGTCTGCGGTTTTCAATTGCACTTCTTAAAATCCAAATCGGTAATTGATGAGAAACACAAATGGCATCCTTACCTTTTGCTGCATCACGTGCTGCAAAAACTGCTGCCAACATACGATTGATTTGTTGATCATATGGTTCACCCCACGATGGTTTCCATGGGTTCCAAAGATGTCTCCATGAGGAAGGGTGTCGCAACACTCCATCGCCAACTCCAAACGGCTTACCTTCAAAAATATTTGCAGCTTCGATTAATCTCTCATCCGTTGTAATTTCAATGTTGTGCGCCTTTGCAATTGGCGCTGCTGTTTCTTGCGCACGTTGCAATGGTGAGACATGTAATGCGCCTAAATCAAGATTTTTTGACCACTGACCAATAGTGGAAGCCATCTCTTGTCCACGCTCTGATAATCTCCAACCTGGTTGCCGTCCATAAAGAATTTTTCCAGGATTATGGACTTCACCATGTCTGAGAACGTGCACTGTTGAACTCATGGGTAAAGCATAAAGCGTCCATAAACTCCATGATTCGCTAGGGTAGTGACATGGCACTCACAGATAAACGGGCTGCCTTTTTTGATGTAGATAACACGCTTATCCGGGGCTCAACGATTTATTTCTTAGGCCGGGGAATGTACCAGCGCGGATATTTCACAAAAAAGGATATTTCTCGATTTGTTCTAGCCAACCTGAGATTTCGCTTAACTGGAAAAGAAAAAAAGGAAGAGATTCAGAGATTTCAGGATGCCGCCACAGATTTTATTGGCGGCCACAACGTTGCAGAT
This sequence comes from Actinomycetota bacterium, assembly GCA_009702925.1. GTDB lineage: Bacteria > Actinomycetota > Actinomycetes > Nanopelagicales > Nanopelagicaceae > Planktophila. The sequence continues at coordinate 69,406 of WLHC01000003.1, read as the reverse complement.
ATTCAAGCAATAGCAGAAGAGATTTATGATGAATTTGTTTCCCCAGCTTTGTGGCAAGGAACTATAGATATTGCTCAATCTCATATTGCAAATGGGGATGATGTTTACTTGGTAACTGCTGCCCCAGAGGATATGGCTACTTTAATTGCAAAAAGACTTGGCCTAACTGGAGCACTTGGCAGTAAAGCTGAGATAAAAAATCAGATTTATACTGGAAATATGAACGGTCCCCTTTTGCATGGCAAAGAAAAAGCAGTTGCAATTATTGAGCTCGCAAAAAACAATGGTTTAGATTTGAAAAACTGTTTCGCATATTCTGATAGCAATAATGACTTACCGCTTCTGCAAAGTGTTGGTCATCCATCTGTAATCAACCCGGATGCATTGCTTGGATTGCGCGCCATGACTGAAGGTTGGCCTATTCATGATTTTCGAAAAGCTAGATTCATTGGAAAGGCAATCTCACCTGTGGTGGTGCGCCTTGCTGCCCTTGCAACGTGGCTTACTCCTCGTAAGCGCAAAGGTTAATTAACTACTTAACCCTTTAACCCTGTAATGTAAGCAAGTTATGGAAATGCGCTCTTTCTCCGACTACTTGCGTAGTGTTGATGATGCTGACTTGATTTCTCTCTTTTCTGCGCGACCAGATTTAGTATCTCCGGTACCACCAGATATCGCCTCACTTGCCGTTCGTGCTTGTTCTGCTCCAAGTTTGGCGCGTGCAATAGATTTACTTAATCAATGGCAGTTACAAGTTCTTGAAGCAACAGCAAGTGTGAATGAACCCTTCACGGCAAAAATTATTGCATCGCTAACAGATAAAGAAGCAGCACCGGCTTTAGATTATTTAATAAAAATTGGATTGGTGTATCCATCTGATGATGGATTAAGAGTTCCTACGCAACTTCGTGAAGTAATTGGCGGTGAACCTGCCGGTCTCGGACCAGCTTCTATGGTCAAGTTAAAGTTAAGTGAATTGGATGATGCGCCTGCGGATTCGAAAAAGATTTTAGAACGGTTGATATGGGGGCCCCCAAGAGGAAGTGTTGGAGATGTTAAAAATCCAGGTCCTGGAGTCTCTTGGCTTTTAGAAAAGAAATTTTTGGTTGCACTTGATCAGCGGACAGTAATTCTTCCACGTGAGGTTGCAATAGAGCTTCGCGGTAAAAAGATTCACAAGCAAGTATCCGCAAAGTCGCCTGAACTTACAGGAACAAAACGGGACAAGAAGCAAATTGATTTGGCTGCAATCGCGAATGTCTCAACTGTTTTGCGTTGGGTAGAAGAGCTACTTAATTTTTGGGCAGAAGAGCCTGCAGATGCTTTGCGGGCTGGCGGTTTAGGTGTACGAGACCTTAAAGTACTTTCAAATCACCTTGGCGTTGATGAAGCATGTACAGCATTCATCGCCGAGCTTGCATACTTATCATCCTTAATCAGTATTGATGCAAATGATCAGATTTTACCAAGCAATAAATTTGATATTTGGTTAATGCAAACCCCTGCAGATCGCTGGCAGATGTTGGCATCGCAGTGGTTAATTACTTCTCGCGTAAGTGGTTTAGTCAGCCGCTTAGAATCCAAAAATGTTGCGGCATTAGGGCCTGAGTTAGATCGAGTAAATGCATCCAAGATCAGAGGTTTAACTCTTGCCCTGCTTAAAGAAAACCCGGACATTGCACCTGACTGGAATAGTTTTAAATCTGTATTGGATTGGCGGGCTCCGGTTCGACGAAACTCATCATTACAAGATGAATTAGCTGAATGGACCTTGAGAGAAGCTGAATGGTTGGGGATCACTGGGCAGGGAGCAATTTCAAAGTACGGGATTGGTTTTATATCTGGAGATGATTTAGAAGTAATCAATGAAGATCTGCCGAAAACTGTTGATCACATATTGATTCAGAGTGATAACACTGCAATTGCGCCAGGTCCACTCGAGCATGAAATCTCACAATCACTTGCAATGATGGCTGAGATTGAAAGCCGAGGTGGAGCCACTGTCTATAGATTCACTGAAGCAACGATTCGTCGCGCACTTGATCATGGCAAAACTGGTGATGAAATCAGATCATTTTTGGCTAAAACATCTAAAACCCCTATGCCCCAACCCCTTGAGTATCTAATCGCAGATGTCGCAAAAAAGCATGGGAAATTACGTGTAGGTAATACGTCTTCATTTATTCGTTGTGAAGACACGGCATTAATTTCTCAGATCATTAATGACAAGAAGTTAGAGATTCTAGGTCTGCGACGTATTGCACCTGAGGTAGTAATTTGCGATGTGGATGCAACCGACGCGATGCGTATATTGCGTGAGTGTGGATACTTACCAGCAGGTGAATCAACAAACGGAATGATTTTAACTGGTATTAAATCAAATCGTGCCTCATCTAAACCAAGACCACCACGAATTATTGGCGAAGTTGAAATTCCAACACAAGAAGCTTTAACGGCTGCTATTCGAAGTTTAAGAACTGGCGAGAAATCAACTCATCGTCAAACACGATTGCGTCAAGTAGCTAATGAAGCTTTGGGTGCACTTCCGCGAAGTACTGCAAATGAAACGATGGATATTTTGAATCAGTTCATTTCTGAGGAAAAAACCCTCTCGATAGGTTATGCCGATAACAACGGTGGAGTGACCCACAGAATCATTGATCCCATTCGAATAAGTGCAGGCTCATTAATTGCACGCGATCATGCAACCGGAGAGGTTCAATCTTTCCGAATTCCCCGCATCACCGGCGTGGCACCGTTATAGACTTAGATCATGTTGGCAGACCTCGAAGCGCTAGTTAGGTTGGAATCACCAACGCAAGATTTAGATGCATGCAAAAATGTTGTTCGTCTTGCCAGTGATATTGCTGCACGCGTTTTAGATTCTCCAGCAGAGATACGCGATATAAATGGTCGACCAGTTTTTTGGTGGGGCTCACCTAATCCAGAAGTGGTTGTGTTGGCTCACCTAGACACTGTTTGGCCCAAAGGATCATTTGAACCTCTATGGCAGATAGAAGGAACAACTGCCAGAGGTCCAGGTATTTTTGATATGAAGGCAGGATTTATTCAAGCTTTATATGCAATGAAATCGATCAAAGGACCAGTTGCACTAGTTGCTACAACAGATGAAGAAACAGGAAGTCTGACAAGTAAAGAATTTATTAAAGAGATATCTACAAAAGCAAAGTCGGTTCTCGTGGTGGAAGCATCTTTAGACGGAAAAGTTAAGACCGGACGAAAAGGTACTGCGATGTATCAAATTAAAGTTTTGGGTAAAGCCTCCCATGCTGGTCTAGAGCCAGAAAAAGGTGTTAATGCAACCGTTGAAATGGCCCATGCCGTTATCGCAGTTTCAAATCTTGCAAATGTTGAGTTTGGAACAACTGTCGTTCCCACAACTTTAGCGGCAGGAAATTCAACAAATACCGTTCCAGATTTAGCGGTACTAGATGTCGATATCCGATCATTTTCTATGGCCGAACTAAACAGAGTTGATGGAGCGATCAAAGCAATTGTTCCTGTTAATCCAGAGACTAGATATGAAGTCACTGGTGGTTTTAACAGACCTCCTTTAGAGAGCTCATCAACTATGGCTTTGTATGAGCGCGCCGAAAAAGTTGCAAAACAAATTGGAATGCCTGCTTTAGGCCATGCATCTGTTGGGGGTGCAAGTGATGGGAATTTTGCCGCTGCCGCAGGTGCACAGGTTTTAGATGGATTGGGAGCTGTCGGTAGTGGAGCTCACGCCAAGCACGAATGGGTTGATATCAGTACCCTTGAAGATCGAAGTAAACTTTTGAATGCTCTAATAAAGGATTTATTAAATGAGTGATGGTCCGTTAATTGTTCAGAGTGATAAAACACTTCTGTTAGATATTGACCATCCTCTATCTGTTGAATGTCGGCGAGCGATTGCACCTTTTGCTGAATTAGAAAGATCACCAGAACATATTCACACATATCGATTAACTCCACTTGGATTATGGAATGCGCGTGCTGCAGGACATGATGCAGAACAAGTAATTGATACATTAATTAAGTATTCACGTTATGCAGTTCCGCATTCAATTCTTATCGATGTCGCAGAAACTATGTCTCGCTATGGGCGCCTGCGACTTGAGATGGATCCTGTACACGGCTTAATTCTTATTACCACCGATACAGCAGTGCTTGAAGAAGTAATCCGCGCAAAAAAAATAGCTCCTTTACTTGGTGCAAGAATCGATTCTGAAACAATTGCAGTTCTCCCAAGTCAACGCGGTCAGATTAAGCAGTCTCTTTTGCGTTTAGGGTGGCCGGCCGAAGATTTTGCAGGTTATGTAGATGGTCAGGCACATGAAATATCTTTAGTAGAAAACGGTTGGAAGATTCGCCCTTACCAAGAGTTAGCGGCCGAAGGTTTCTGGCATGGTGGTTCGGGAGTAGTGGTTCTACCATGCGGTGCAGGAAAAACAATTGTCGGTGCGGCAGCAATGGCTCATGCAAAGGCAACTACCCTGATTTTGGTTACGAACACTGTGGCTGCGCGCCAGTGGCGAGATGAACTTTTGAAACGAACTACATTAAATGAAGATGAAATCGGCGAATATTCAGGAGCAAAAAAAGAGATTAGACCAGTCACTATTGCTACCTATCAAGTAATGACAAAGAAGAAAAATGGAGTTTATGCTCACCTAGATCTATTTGATTCCTATGACTGGGGTTTGATTATTTATGACGAAGTTCATTTACTTCCCGCACCAATCTTTAGATTCACCGCCGACATCCAATCTCGACGCAGACTTGGGCTTACGGCAACATTAGTTAGAGAAGATGGAATGGAGGGTGAGGTTTTTTCACTCATCGGCCCAAAACGCTTTGATGTTCCCTGGAAAGAGATTGAATCTCAGGGTTACATAGCCCCGGCAGAGTGTATTGAAGTGAGAGTGAATTTAACTGAAGCTGAGCGCTTAACTTATGCAACTGCAGAACCAGAGAATCGCTATCGAACATGTGCGACTACTCGCACTAAACGAGAAGTTGTTGAATTACTTGTTGAAAAGCATAAAGGTGAACAAATTCTTGTCATTGGACAATACCTTGATCAACTCGATGAACTCTCTGAAGTCCTTGGTGTTCCTGTTATCAAAGGAGATACTCCGGTGAAAGAGCGGGAAATTCTCTTTAATAAATTTAGAAGTGGTGAAATAACATGCTTGGTTGTCTCAAAGGTTGCTAATTTTTCTATTGATCTTCCAGATGCAACGATTGCAATCCAAGTTTCCGGTGCATTTGGAAGTCGTCAAGAAGAGGCTCAAAGATTAGGTCGAATTTTGCGCCCTAAATCTGATGGAAGAAGTGCAACTTTTTATTCAGTAATTTCTCGCGACACAATCGACCAAGATTTTGCACAGAATCGTCAGCGCTTTTTAGCTGAGCAGGGATACTCTTACAAAATTATCGACGCTGACGATGTGTTTCAAGGGAAGATCTAAATCTTATTGGATCAACCCTCCAATAATCGTGGTGTATCCCATCAATTAAAGTTACAGGTACTTGTTCACCATATTGCTTTTCTAAATCTTCATCACCATCGATGAATATCTGAACTACTTCAAATTTCAATTCATACATCATTGCCTGTAAAACTTTAAGGGCTTCTTCGCAGAGGTGGCACTCTTTTCGACTATAAATCGTTACAAGTTCCATCACTACTCCTGTCTAACCTGATAAACCTCTTAGAGAACCGCTCTCTCATGCCACTGACCCTAAACCATGGCCACCTCACTGATAGCGTTTGCACCATGCATTTCCTGCGGATCAAATCGGTCCATTCATCGCTTGCTGCAAAATTGTTGGTCGTTTCAACTCTTTTGCTATCGGGTTTAGGAATACCAACTGCTGATGCAGTTTCCTTTCGCCAGATTCCTGCAACAAAGTGGTTTAATGTTTTGGCTGATGATTCTTTAGTTTCATCAAATGTTCGTAAAACTAATCCAATTTCATCAAGTGCAAATCTTGAAGCGTCAACTAAGTTTGACGTTACTTATAATTTTTTTCCTGATTGGGCAAAAAAAGAGGTGAAAGCGTCTCTTGAAATTTGGGCTGCTAACTTTAAATCTTCCGTTACAGTCTCAGTCGATGCAACTTGGGAACGATCAAAGTCAGAAGAGATTCTTGGAAGCGCAAAAGCTGGAAGTTACTTTTCTTCTTTTACAGGTTCTCCAGATCCTAGTCTTTGGTATGTCTCAGCACTTGCAAATGCGCTTGCTGGATATGATTTAGATAGAAATAGTCCTGAGATAATCATTCAAGTAAATTCTGAGGCACCCTGGAATACCCGAGGTGATGGTGCTCCAAATCAGAGTGAATATGATTTGAAATCAGTGATGCTTCACGAAGTGGGTCATGGGCTCGGTTTTTCATCGAATGGTTCGTATGAAACTTTCTTTGGAGTCGGAACACTTGCTAGACCGACCCCGTTTGATGCATATTTGCAAACAATCGATGAACGAAGGTTAATTGATTTACCCACTCCCTCTAAAGAGTTAGGTGATGCCTTAACTTCCCCGCTTGTTTGGTCTGGACCTTTAGGTATCAAGGCAAATAGCGGCATAAAACCCAAAATCTTTACGCCACCAATATTTGAAGCTGGCTCATCAATATCACATTTAGATGAAACAACTTTTACTAATACCGCTTTGGATTCAGTAATGACTCCAAGACTTGCTGCAAGCGAAATTTTTGTTGGACCTGGTCCATTGATGTTAGCGATGATGGAAGATATGCGAAATAAACCCCCCGCAGGGATTACCAATGACCTTCCATTAGCTCCTCGTAATCCCACAGCATTAGTTAGTGATGCATCAGCTTTTATAACTTTTGATCCCCCTGCCAACATACGAACGGCACAGATCAGTGAATACATAGTTAAAAACATCAAGACTGGTGTTGAGAAGAAATCCCTTTCTAGCCCTGTGATTTTTTCAGGGTTAAGAAACGGGACCTCTTACAGGTTTACAGTGATTGCAAAAAATGCCTTAGGGGTTTCTGTTGAGGCTAAAACAAATGCTGTTGTCCCACAGGCGAGTTGGAAGAGCATTACTTTTGATGCTAATTCTGATGGATCAAATCTGGCAAGTGCAGTCTTTAATGGAAAACCAGTAGTTGCCTACAACGATAGCAAAAGTGCAGATTTAAAGCTTGCAATATTTGATGGCAAAGTTTGGAAGAAAACTATTGTTGATGGTCAAGGAGGAACTGAAGGTAGAACAAGTAATGAGATCGCCAGTGCAATCAGTGTCTGCGTAAACGGTATTGCCCCATTACAAACAATGCATATCTTCTACAGTGATGTAACTGATAAAGATCTTCGCTACGCAAAATATGATGGTAAAACTTTTGACTTTGAAGTTGTTGACGGAGATGGGCCCTCTGAAAATAGCTATAAAGACCCAGTTCGTGTGCGCACATCAAGTGATGTGAGTGTTTCAAATGCATGTGTAGCAACTGCGTCAGATATTCAAGTCTTCTATCGAGATCAATCTCAAGGAGTCACCTTAGGAGCAGTTAAATCTAATGGTGGTCCATGGAAATATGAGTTGGTCGATGGTGATCGTGACACCGATGGACGAAGTACAGGCGATGTCAGTTTTCATATGGAAGCAACTCTTGTGGGTCGAACTACCTACCTTGTATATGACTCTGTTACTGGCTTTGATGAAACAAGAAAAGTAACTTCGGGTTCAGTTCGTCTGGCAAGTCGCACAGGTGTAAACCCATCTGATTGGCAATATTTGGAGCTAGATAGTGCAACCGATAAATCATTTATTGCTGGCTACGATGTGGCAATTGCAAATATTGGTAACTCGGCTCAGGTTGCTTGGTTGGCGGGCCCTTCAACAACACCAGGGGTTGCAAACGAAATTAGATGGGCAAAAGTGGATTCGCCAAAAAGAATATCAAAAATTGTGAGCGGAAATTTTGGGCAACCAGGTGAGCATCTATCCACAAATGGAAAAACAATTATTTATAACTGCCAAGAGCGTTTATGTGCAATAAATACCGAGTCGAAAATCCTGAATCAAAATTCCATTCGATTAGTAACCAGCTCTCAAGAATTAAAGCCAGTTGACAGTATCTGGCTCACAATAAACAAAAGTTTAAATCTACTTGCGAGCAAAAAAGGGAAAATGGTTCTTCTTAAACCGTAATTATTTTGCGTTGCGTCGTTGAATACGAGTTTTCTTCAGAAGTTTTTTGTGCTTCTTTTTCGCCATACGCTTGCGCCGCTTTTTAATTACTGAACCCATATACGAATCTCTCTTTTCTATGTCTGCTGATCTTGAGCAGGTAGTTAGATTACCGTGTATTGCGGATAAAAATCGAAACCATATCTGGGCTCGAAGTGACAACAAGTGGACCTAACTCTTTGGATTCGAGGCTTCCAACGAGTAAGCGTTGGCCAAAAGGAGCACTATCTGCTGCCGAAATTGCTCCTTTTGAGTTAAAAGTGATTAGCAAGGGAGTAGGTGGCTTTGGATTCCATGCAAGTTCTGGAATTGTCCCACTTGAAAGAAATAGGAATTGTGTAGAGCCAATGGTAAATGCAGGACCTGTACCGGCAAATCTAAATGTCCAGGACGGTAAATAGCGAGTTGAGAATTTAGTGACTGCCACTTCGCTTTTACTTCCTACAACGACTTCTCCACCTAGAAGCAACGAAGCTGTGGTGCTATTCCAAATGCGCTTGCCTTTACTGATGGAACTTCGAACAGCCGAAACAATCTTTAGATCCTTTGAAACCCTGACAATCACGCCATCAATTAAACCTACAAGCTTTTTACCAGCAATAGTTTCTCCACTCGAACCAACAAGAGTGTAAGTCCCATCTGTATTTCGAGAAACGGATTCAACTGTTGTGGAGATTGAACCAATTTGAATTAACTTTGAGAAAACACCAGAAGAGGTCAGGGAGACAATAAATCCTGCATTAGTTTTTTCACTTGCTAAAGAACCAACAATTATGAGCCCAGTTTTATCGATCAATAATGAGGTAGGTAAAATAACGTGGCTTGAGGGTAAAACACTTGGTGGGCTGCTAACTCCTGTAGCTGAAACCTTCCAGATAGTTAATGCCTTCAAATCTCCGACAAGTGTGGGCACAGGAATTATTGCGTTATCAGGATTAATTGTTGCTGGTGTATCACCAGGGGGCGTTATTGCTGAAGCCGGTACCAAAGGTGTTGATCCAGCTATCCAAATATCTCCAACAGCATCTACAGCAGCGGCAGTTGCCACTGATCCTTGAGATTGATCTAACTGTATTTTCCACAGCTGTGTTCCATTTACATCAACAGCTTTTGCATAAGCTCTCGAATTTTGTGTTCCATAAACAATCAAGTTTTTACCAGAAACTACCACGCCGCTTACTTCAGATGGCAAACCAATTGTCGTAAGAAGCTTTAGAGAGTTAACGGTAATTTTCTTTGGTACCGCTTGAGCGCTAGGCGTAATCGCTAGAAGCAAAACCACAGCTAAAGTGAAGAAACGTCTCAAGCTAATTCCTGTGCGCGATCACGAGCAGCCTTCATCGCCTTGCTAACTAATTGTTCTAAACCATCATCTGTAAATGATGCCAACGCTGCTGCTGTAGTGCCATTAGGGCTTGTAACATTTTCGCGCAGAACCGCTGCAGTTTTACCAGATTCTTCTAACATTTTTGCAGCACCTACAATTGTTTGAACAGTTAAAGCTGTTGCATCTTTTTGGTTAAGCCCAAGATCCATTGCGCCAGACACCATAGCCTCCACAAAGGCAAAGAAATACGCAGGTCCAGAGCCACTTGTTGCAGTCACTGCATCTTGTAGCAATTCCTCAACTTCGATTGTTTTTCCAGCTGCTCCTAAAAAGCCATTTACAAAATCTCTTTGCCCAGCAGTTACGTTATCTGAACTTGAGATTGCCGACATTCCTTCTCCCAATAAAATTGGTGAGTTTGGCATCACGCGGATAACTGGATTTGATTTTCCAATTCCATTTTTAACAAATGAGATGGTCTTTCCGGCAGCAAAAGAAATGACTAGTGTTTCTGGAAGTATGTGGGTTTTAATCTCGGTTAAAACGGCCTCTAAATCCTGTGGTTTTACAACTAAGAGTAAAACCTGCGCAGTTGAAACATTAGCTGCCAGCTCACTTGAATTAATTGAGTATCTTTTGATTAATTCATCGCAGCGATCTAAGCGCTTCTCAGAGATAGTAATTGACTTTGGATCCAGTCCATACGTTACAAGGGCCGAGATAAGGGCTTCACCCATTATTCCTGCACCAATTAGTCCAACCTTTGGTTTTGTATCCATGTAACTAGGGTACCCGTTGAGCCTGTAGGCTCTGCGACTATGCCAGAAGTTAAGCCAGGATTTGCGCGTGATTGGGTTGAATTTTTCGACCCTAATGATGCTGAGACAATCTTTAAATGTGATCTAACGTGGCTTACTTCTTACTGGACATGTATTTATGGCGATGGATGCCAAGGTGTTTTTAAGAATCAACCAAATTCTGGGTGCTGTACAGAAGGCGCCATGTATTCAGATGAGGAAGATGAAGAACGCACTCTAAAGGCTGCAACTTATCTAACGCCCGAGATGTGGCAGTTCTACGATGAAGCACGACCAAAAAAGCCCGGTGGTGCATTAAGAATTTCTGAGAAAGATGAAGATGGCGAGCGCAAAACGCGTCGCATTGAAGATGGATGTATTTTCCTTAACCGAAAAGGATACGAAGCAGAAGGTTTTACTGGTTCTTTTGGTTGCGTACTTCACCATGTTGCACAACGCGATGGAAAACATTTTGCAGATACAAAACCTGATGTCTGTTGGCAACTACCTCTACGCCGTAGTTTTGAAACCCGAGAATATGGTGAGCGTGAATACTCTGTAACTGTGATTGGTGAATATGAGCGTCTTGCATGGGGCGATGGCGGCGAAGATTTTGATTGGTACTGCACAAGTAACAGCGATGCTCACGTAGGTACCGAGCCTGTGTATATCTCTAACAAGTACGAACTTGAGCTTCTCATGGGTAAAGATGCTTACAACGAACTATCTCGCCTATGCAATGCACGCATGGAACATATCCGTGAGGCATCAGCACGCTCGCTGCCACTTTTTGTGATTCAGCATCCAGCTACATTGGCAGCCCAGAAGAAATAGTCAGTCCCGTGTCATAGGCTTATCGCTATGGCCAAGGTAGAAAAAGATCCGTTTCGCTGCACTGAGTGTGGTTGGACTTCACAAAAGTGGGTTGGCCGTTGTGGTGAATGCCAAGCATGGGGAGCTGTTGAAGAGATTTCGGCACCTAAAAAACTTTCACTAGTTCCAGGAAACGTAACTTCTAAAGCATTACCAATAGGTGATGTTGATCTTTCAGCAGCGCATGCCAGACCAACAGGTGTTTCCGAATTAGATCGAGTTCTAGGCGGTGGTCTTGTACCAGGTGCTGCAATTTTGTTAGCGGGTGAACCCGGGGTTGGTAAATCAACGCTGCTGCTCTCTGTTGCAGCAGAAAGTGCAGCAAAGGGAATTACATCGCTTTACATCAGTGGTGAAGAGTCTGCATCGCAGGTGCGCTTGCGAGCAGAGCGAATTAAAGCTGTTGATCCCAAATTGTTTATCGCCTCAGAGACAGATCTTGGCGCAGTAATTGCACACATTGATGCAGTTAAACCAGAGCTGGTCATTATTGACTCTATCCAAACAATTGGAAGTTCAACTGCCGACGGTGCACCGGGTGGAGTGACTCAAGTTCGTGAGGTTGCAGGTGCATTAATTCGAATTTGTAAAGATCGTGACATTACATTGCTACTTGTTGGACATGTCACCAAAGATGGTTCTATTGCAGGGCCACGACTTTTAGAACATATCGTCGATGTAGTTCTTCAATTTGAAGGTGAACGGCACTCTCGTCTGCGTTTGATACGAGCAATTAAAAACCGCTTTGGTGCATCTGATGAAGTAGGTTGTTTTGATTTAAGCGATTCTGGTATTGAATCTGTACTTGATCCAACAGGTTTGTTTACTTCTCGACATGTTGAACCAGTGCCGGGCACATGTGTCACGGTAACTCTAGAAGGGCGCAGACCTTTGTTGGCTGAGATTCAAGCACTTGTATCTGCAGGGCGCGAAAATGACTTTGGAAATGCGCGCCGGGTTGTTTCTGGATTGGATTCTGCGCGAACATCGATGACTCTTGCAGTTCTAGAACTTCGTGCACATGTTCGAGTTGGTGGACGTGATGTCTATGCTGCAACTGTTGGTGGAATGAAAATGACTGAACCTGCTGCTGATTTGGCGTTAGCACTTGCTGTGGCCTCTGCTGCAAAATCTCTAGCCTTGCCGGCAGATCTTGTTGCAATTGGTGAAGTTGGTTTAGCTGGAGAGATCAGAAAAGTAAGTGGAGTAAATCGCAGATTACAAGAGGCCTACCGACTTGGATTTAAGAAAGCATTAGTTCCGACTGGTTCAGATGTAAAAATTCCAGGCATGGAGATTTTTGAAGTCTCACGGCTCGATGCTGCGCTACATCGGGTAAAAATCACCGGAGAATGAATCCGCTAGAAAAACCAATAGTTACTTGGTTTAAAAAGCATAAGCGCGATCTACCTTGGCGCGATACAACACCTTGGGGTGTATTAGTTAGTGAATTCATGTTGCAACAGACTCCAGTCAATCGCGTACTTCCTAAATGGAACGAATGGATGCAGCGTTGGCCAACACCGGCAGATCTAGCTAAAGCAACACCTGCAGAGGTCATTACAGCTTGGGGACGCCTTGGTTATCCACGCAGAGCCCTGCGCTTGCATGCAACTGCGCAGATTATTTCTGAAGATTTTAACAATCAAGTTCCTGAAGATCCCAATATTCTTCAGCTTTTCCCTGGAATTGGCGAGTACACCGCCGCAGCAATCGCTGCTTTTGCATTTGAAAAACGCACACTTGTTATGGATGTAAATATTCGCCGTGTTTTGGTTAGAGCAATTGATGGCCAGGAGCATCCAAAACCTGCTGCAACTTCAAAGGAGAGAAATTCGCGAATGAAGTTACTACCGGAAAAGAATGCTCATATTTGGGCGGCTGCAACCATGGAACTTGGAGCAGTTATTTGCACATCAAAGAGTCCAGTCTGTGAAAAATGTCCAGTTATTGATCAATGTAACTGGCATAAGAATGGTTATCCCAAAACAGAGCTTGTTAGAAAATCTCAAGATTGGCATGGTACTGACCGCAAATGTCGCGGAACTATCGTTCAGGCATTGCGCGAAAATGAATCTCTGACAGAGGGTGCACTCAAGAAACTGTGGCCGGATGCATCCCAAGTTGAAAAAGCTCTGTTGACCTTAATGAAGGATCAGCTCATTGAATCTATTCCGCGCAAGCGTTATCGATTACCCCTCTAGATTTCTAGGTAGATAGTTGTTGCGAAGTTAAGCAGTTGGAGCTTGCGCTAAATCTTCAGGTGTGTCGGGCATTGCAGATTTTGGTGCACCCTTAAAGGTGAACTCTGCTTCAGTGCCTTCACCGATGACATCAACAACAATGATTTCACCGGCCTTTAACTCACCAAACAAGATGCGCTCTGACAATGCATCCTCAATTTCGCGTTGAATTACGCGACGGAGAGGACGTGCTCCCAAGAGTGGGTCATAACCGCGATCTGCCAATAAATCTTTTGCAGCTGGCGTTAATTCAATTCCCATATCTTTGTTCTGCAAACGATCATCAAGATTTTTAAGCATCAGATCAACGATTTCAATTATCTGAGGCTTTGTTAACTGATGGAAGACGATTACATCATCGATACGGTTAAGGAACTCAGGGCGAAAGTGTGACTTAAGTTCATCGGTTACTTTGCCCTTCATGCGCTCATAGTTTGTTAAATCATCACCAGAATTAGCAAAGCCAAGACCTTGTGATTTAGAGATATCGCGAGTTCCAAGGTTAGTCGTCATGATGATGACCGTGTTTTTAAAGTCCACTGTGCGACCTTGAGCATCTGTTAAACGTCCATCTTCTAGAACCTGCAAAAGAGAGTTGAAGATATCTGGGTGCGCTTTTTCGATCTCATCAAAGAGAACTACAGAGAACGGACGGCGGCGAACTTTTTCAGTTAGCTGTCCACCCTCGTCATATCCAACATAGCCTGGTGGAGCTCCAAATAAACGTGAAGCTGTATGGCGCTCAGAGTATTCAGACATATCAAGCTGAATCAATGCATCCTGATCACCAAATAAGAATGAAGCAAGAGTTTTTGAAAGCTCTGTCTTACCAACACCTGAAGGACCAGCAAAGATAAATGAACCACCTGGACGGCGTGGATCCTTAAGCCCGGCACGTGTACGGCGTATTGCTTTTGATAACGCCTTAATCGCTTGCTCTTGTCCAATGACTCGGTTGTGAAGCTCTGCTTCCATATTTAGAAGACGAGCAGTCTCTTCCTCAGTTAGTTTAAATACAGGAATGCCGGTTGAGATTGAAAGCACTTGAGCAATTAACTCTTCGTCAACTTCTGTGACCTTATCTAAGTCAGTTGCTTTCCAATTTTTCTCTGCCTCTTGTTTTTCGATGATAAGAGTTTTTTCCTTATCGCGAAGAGTTGCAGCTAATTCAAAGTCCTGGCCATCAATAGCCGACTCTTTCTCTTTGCGAGCATTTGCAATTTTATCGTCGTATTCACGAAGCTCAGGTGGGGCAGTCATTCTCTTAATACGAAGTCGTGATCCAGCCTCATCAATGAGGTCTATTGCCTTATCTGGCAAGAAGCGATCTGAAACATAGCGATCAGCCATGTTTGCAGCAGCTGCTAAAGCACCATCTGTAATCGATACACGGTGATGCGTTTCGTATCGATCGCGTAACCCCTTAAGAATCTCAATTGTGTGAGCAACTGTTGGCTCTTTTACTTGAATTGGCTGAAAGCGGCGCTCTAGGGCTGCATCTTTTTCAACATGCTTGCGGTACTCATCAAGTGTTGTTGCACCGATTGTCTGTAGCTCACCTCGTGCAAGCATTGGCTTAAGAATGCTTGCAGCATCGATTGCACCCTCTGCAGCTCCTGCTCCAACAAGGGTATGAATCTCATCGATAAACAAAATAATGTCGCCGCGAGTTTTGATCTCTTTAAGAACTTTCTTTAAACGCTCTTCAAAGTCTCCGCGGTAGCGACTACCTGCAACAAGTGCTCCGAGATCAAGTGAGTAGACCTGCTTGTCTTTAAGAGTTTCAGGAACATCATTCTTAAAGATTGCTTGTGCTAGACCTTCAACAACGGCAGTCTTACCAACCCCTGGTTCACCGATTAGAACCGGGTTGTTTTTTGTACGGCGCGATAGAACTTGCATGACGCGCTCTATTTCATTTTCGCGACCAATTACAGGATCAAGTTTTCCTTCACGAGCTGCTTGAGTAAGATTTCGTCCAAATTGATCTAGTACTAATGATGTTGATGGAGTTCCTTCTGCAGGGCCTGCCTGAACAGATTCTTTTCCTTGGTAACCAGAAAGTAATTGAATAACTTGTTGACGCACGCGATTTAAGTCAGCACTGAGTTTTACAAGAACTTGCGCAGCAACTCCTTCACCTTCGCGAATTAAACCAAGAAGAATATGTTCAGTTCCAATGTAGTTGTGTCCTAACTGCAACGCTTCGCGAAGTGAAAGCTCAAGAACTTTCTTTGCGCGCGGAGTAAATGGAATGTGACCACTTGGTGCCTGTTGTCCCTGGCCAATAATTTCTTCTACTTGTGCTCGAACACCTTCAAGTGAAATACCTAGTGATTCGAGAGCCTTTGATGCAACGCCTTCACCTTCGTGAATGAGACCAAGCAAGATGTGCTCAGTACCGATGTAATTGTGATTGAGCATGCGTGCTTCTTCTTGGGCCAAAACGACAACACGTCGGGCTCGGTCGGTAAAGCGCTCAAACATGGGCGGTGCTCCTTTGTATCGATCTGTCATTAAGCCTAATACCTGCAGCCATTGGCCCGCGAGGTGGATTGCTTACGACCTTTACAACCCCAAATGTGGCGGGGTTATGCCCGAAATAGGGCTAAATCTAGGGTCGATTTTTCCGAATTAGTAGAGGTCTTCGGCTGAGTTCGCTTACAGCTCTTTCAGCATTCGGGTATTTCCCAGGGTATTTGGTTTCACCGCTTCAAGATCTAAAAACTCTGCAACACCTGCATCATAGGAACGCAAAAGTTCGGCATAGATTTCAGGTGCAACCGGAGTTCCTTCAATTACTTGAAATCCGTGACGACCAAAAAACTCAGTTTCAAAAGTCAAACAAAAAAGACGCTTGATTCCGATCTCTTTAGCTCTTGAAATTATGGATTCTAAGATTTGATGTCCGACACCTTGACCACGAAGTTTTTCATTGACTGCAACTGTGCGAACTTCGGCCAAATCTTCCCACAGCACATGAAGTGCACCGCAACCAACAACATCATTACCTTCAATTGCTACTGTGAACTCTTGAACACTCTCATAAAGAGTAACGGTTTCTTTTGTGAGCAAACGGCCTTGTGGTGAATAAGAATCAATGAGCTGCCGAATTCCTTTGATGTCACTGGTATGTGCTGGGCGGATCTGCATAATTTAATCCATCTCCGGCTTTACAAGTGGGAACAAGATTGTTTCGCGAATTCCTAGCCCGGTAAGTGCCATTAATAATCGATCAACCCCCATACCCATTCCACCTGTTGGTGGCATTGCAAACTCCATTGCACGCAAGAAATCTTCGTCTACTTGCATTGCTTCTAGATCACCTTTTGAACCAAGTGTTGCTTGCTCAACTAGTCGATCACGTTGAATCACTGGATCAATTAATTCGGAGTAGCCAGTTGCTAATTCAAAACCGTCGACATATAAATCCCATTTTTCAGCAACTCCTGGAATATCGCGATGCGCTCGAACTAGAGGTGATGTATCAACAGGAAAACCCATAACAAAGGTAGGTTCAATTAGTTGATCTTTAGCAACATGTTCAAATATCTCTTCGGCTAATTTTCCTGTAATCCACTTTGGATCAACTTTCATGCCAAGTTTTTCAGCGATTTTCTTGAGCTCTGCTATTGAAGTTAAGGCTGTAACCGTTTGGCCAACTCCCTGTGAAATGGCTTCGTATAGTGAAATCTGTTTCCACTGGCCACCTAAATTTGCTTGGCGTCCATCGTGGTGGGTCACAACATGTGAACCTGCAATTGCCATCGCTGCATTTTGAACAAGGTCACGTGTTAAATCAGCGATTGAGAGCCAGTCTCCGTAAGCCATGTAGCTTTCGATCATCGCAAACTCAGGTGAGTGAGAAGAATCTGCTCCCTCGTTGCGAAAGTTACGGTTGATTTCAAATACTCGTTCAATTCCACCAACAACACAGCGCTTAAGAAAAAGCTCTGGTGCTATCCGAAGGTAGAGATCCATATCGTAAGCATTTGAGTGAGACTTAAATGGACGCGCAGCAGCTCCGCCATGCATGACCTGAAGCATGGGAGTTTCCACTTCTACAAATTTTTCTTTTTCAAAAGTATTACGCAAAGACTTCATGACCATCGGGCGTAGTCGTGCATTACTTCGAGCCTCTGGTCGAACGATTAAATCAACATAACGCATACGAACGCGGGTCTCTTCAGACATCGGCTTGTGATCATTTGGCAAAGGCCGAAGTGACTTTGATGCCAATGTCCAAGAGTTAGCCAGTACAGAAAGTTCGCCACGTTTTGAAGTAATAATTTCACCTGTTATTGAAACAATGTCACCCAAGTCAATATCTGACTTCCAAGATTCAAGTGCATCTTGGCCAACTTTATCTAGCGACAACATCGCCTGAAGTTCAGTTCCATCGCCTTCACGTAAAGTTGCAAAACACAGTTTCCCTGTATCACGTTTAAAGATAATTCTTCCCGTTAAAGATTCGATGTCCCCCGTTGCAACATCGATCTCAAGACCAACATATTTTTCACGTATCTCTAGGAGAGATTTTGTGCGAGGTACCGAAACTGGATATGGCTCAATATCCCGGGCAATTAGGGCAGCACGCTTTTCTCTGCGAATTCGAAGCTGCTCAGGTAAATCCTCTTCAGCGCCAGAGTTTGAAGCAGAACCAGTTGAGTTGTCAGTGTTCATAGGTTGGTAAGTCTACCTACTCAAGCATTTCGCTCATGAATTAGACGAAGTCCAATTAACGTTAAGTCGGGCTCGTAATGCTCAATTGTTTCTGAAACGCCCACAATCAAGGGTGCGAGCCCACCTGTGGCAATAACTATTGGCTTTTTTGAATACGAATCAGCAAGTTCTGCGGTGATTCGATCTACCAATCCATCAACTTGGCCAGCAAATCCAAAAATTGTCCCGGACTGTAGTGCTTCAACAGTATTTTTTCCGATTACATTTTTTGGTTTTATGAGTTCAATTTTTCGAAGTTGTGCAGCGCGAGCTGCGAGTGCATCGACAGAGATCTCAATACCCGGTGCTAAAGCGCCACCTAGAAACTCACCTTTTGGTGAAACTACATCTAGATTTGTTGAGGTACCAAAATCGACAACAATTGCTGGCCCGCCAAAAATAGTATGAGCAGCTAAAGTATTTACAATTCGATCGGCACCAATCTCCTTGGGATTATCAACTAGAAGTGGGACACCAGTTTTTGTTCCAGGTTCCACAATAGTTACAGGGATTCCTACAAAGTAGTCGGCAATCATGGTTCGCAGCTCACGTAAGGTCGCCGGAACTGTAGAGCAGATTGATAGGCCAGTTAAATTGTAATCCTCAACAAGGGCGCGAAACTGAAGCCAAAGTTCATCTGCTGTGCTGCGAGGATCAGTTTTTACTCGCCATGAGCGAATTAATACTTTGTCGTCAAAAACACCAAGAACAGTATTTGTATTACCTACATCCACAGTCAACAGCATCGTTATCTCCCTACCATCGGCATATTGTCAATTAATCGGACACCTTCAACCCACCCAGCAATAATCACTCTTTTTGATTTAGTTGAATCTGTTGCTAACGAAAAATTATCTTCGTCAATTACAGTTGCATAATCTTTTTTAAATCCAGATTCTGTTGAGATTGTTGAATTCAAAATTTCAATTGCTATCTCAACCGTTGGAGCTAATCTAGCTGCAGAAAGCGCTCGATTAACTACTAGTGCACTATTTCGACCCTCTGCACTCAGGCGCACATTTCGGGAGGACATTGCAAGTCCATCAAATTCACGAATTGTTGGCACGCTAATGATTTCAACTTTGCTTTTCATTGCTTTAATGATTGATAGCTGCTGAAAGTCTTTTTCTCCAAAAACTGCATGGCTTGGTTTAGTAATTGCAAATAGACGATTCACAACCGTGACAACACCGTCGAAATGTCCTGGCCTTGATGCACCTTCGAAAATTGTGCCCAATGGACCAGAATCAAGGGTTTGAAATCCCTGTGGGTAAAGTTCTTCATATTCAGGAAACCAAACTTGTGTTGCACCTGCGATGGTTGCAATTTCGATATCGCGCTCTGGAGATCGTGGATACTTTTCGATTTCAGCTTTATTTTCAAATTGAAGAGGATTTACAAAAATACTCACAATAACTTCATCATCAATTGTTCGAGCACGCTTAATCAACGCTTGGTGACCTTTATGTAAGGCACCCATTGTCGGAACTAATACGCTCATTTAAAGTGGCTCCAGTCCTTTCAGGTACCGGGCGAGATAGTTAAAGTTTAGCGCTAAGCAGGCAGATGTTCCAAAAGATCTTTAATTGCTCCGTGAGTTAACAAGATTGCATCAGGCTCTATTTCAAACCACGGCTGTAAAACAAATCTACGCTCATGCGCGCGTGGATGTGGGAGTGCTAATTCATCTGCCTTACTGATTAGATCTCCATATTGGATCAGATCTAAATCGATAGTTCGCGGCCCCCAATGTTCAATTCGCTCTCGCCCCATGGCTTTTTCTATTCCGTGTAGTAATGAAAGCAAATCCATTGCTGGCAGGTCGCTCTCGATTACACATACTGCATTTAAATAATCCGGTTGAATTGGACCTCCAATTGGCTTTGTAGATATGTATGAAGAAACTTTTTTTACATCAGTGGCCTCGCGCAACAAGGCCAAAGCGGTATCCAAATTTTCATTTGGATTACCCAAATTAGCGCCTAAAGAAATAACCGCCTTCATCGCGCTTTTGTCACGACGACTGAGATGTCTTGAATCTTTATTCCAACCGGAGCTTGAGGTTTGTGAACTGTAACTGTTACTGACTCTACTTTTGGATGGATTTCTAAAATTCTCTCTGCAATTCTGTATGCCAATTTTTCAATTAAATTCACTGGTTTAGTCGTAATTTCACGATGCGTTAACTCAGTTATCTCTGCGTAGTTAACCGTGTCATTGATTGCATCACTATGGGCAGCTGATGTTAAATCTATTTGCAAAGTTAAGTCCACATAAAAATCCTGGCCATTTAATCTTTCAGACTCAAACAAACCGTGATAGCCAAAACCATGGATGCCTGTGAGAATGATTTGATCACTCATTGACCGATCACCTCCTTGTGTGGCTTAACAGAATGAACTCTAACTGCCCAAATACCCGTGTCTTTAAGTTTCTTCGTCAAATTTATTGTCGCCTCTTCCCGTTGATCAGGAGAATCACCACCTAAGAATCTTTTGCGCGAACCACCAACTAATACTGGATAACCTAAATCCACAAAACGATCCATCGCATCAATAATTGCCCAATTGTGTTCTGAATCCTTGGCAAAACCCAGACCAGGATCAATTATTAAATTCTCTTTTTTGACTCCTTGTGACAATGCGGCATGAATTCGCTCTTCTAATTCCGAAATAGTTTCTGAGACAACATCTCTATATACGGCTTTTGAATTCATGTCTTTGGAATATCCACGCCAGTGCATTGCAATGTATGGAACATTTAATTTTGCAGCTGTAGAAAGCATCTCCTGATCAGATTGACCGGCACTGACATCATTTATAATTGTTGCTCCAGCTTTTACTGCAGCTTTTGCCACGCTGGCCCGCATTGTGTCGATACTTATTTTCACACCGTTTTTTTCAACGTATGGTGCGATTTTTTCAATTACAGGAATAGTTCGTCGTAGTTCTTCTTCTTCATCAACTCGTTCTGCCCCTGGCCTAGTTGATTCCCCACCGATATCAATAATGTCCACGCCTTCAGAGATCATCTCTAATCCACGTGAAACCGCAGCATCTAATTCATTATGTTTTCCACCATCAGCAAAAGAATCTGGGGTTACATTTAAAATGCCCATTACCAACATAAAACTAGCCTCTAGTAATTAAGGCGATTGCTTCTGAACGTGTTGCTGCATTAGTCAACGCTCCGCGCACAGCTGAAGTAGTTGTACGAGCTTGTGATTTCTTTACACCTCGCATAGACATACATAGATGCTCGCAATCAATAATCACAATTACTCCCAGTGGATTTAAAATTTCAACCATGGCATCTGCAATTTGTGTCGTTAAACGTTCTTGAACTTGAGGACGCTTTGCGTATACATCGACTAAGCGGGCTAGCTTTGAAAGACCAGTAATCTTGCCGCGAGGTATATATCCAATATGAGCAACACCGTGAAAGGGAGTTAAGTGGTGTTCGCAGTGCGAGAACACTTCTATATCTCGAACAATTACCAACTCTTCATGGCCAATATCAAAAGTTGTAGTCAAAACATCTTCTGGTGATTGCCATAGGCCCTCAAAATTTTCAGACATGGCTCGTGCAACGCGAGCAGGAGTTTCCTTTAGACCTTCACGATCTGGATCTTCACCAAGTGCAAACAAAAGCTCTCGGACAGCTTTTTCTGCCCGTTCTTTGTCGTATGGCGCTTTTGCCCGGCCATCAGAAACCGTGAGTTTATTTATCGTCACTTACAGCCTTTTTGCGTCTAGTTGGCTTTTTAGTTTCCTCTACTGGTTCAACTGCAATTCGTTCCGGCACATCAACTGGTGGTTGAGAGGATGGAACACGTGTAGCAGAACCAGTCCATGCAACTCTTGCGGTTACTTTCTTAACTTTCTTGAAAATAACTGCAATCTCATCTTTGTTTAGGGTTTCCTTTTCGAGCAGTTCAATAACCATTTCATCCAAGATTTTACGATTAGCAACCAAAATATCAAATGCCTCTTGATGTGCATTTTCAATCAAAGTTCGAATTTCACGATCGACAATTCCTGCAATGTTTTCACTGTAATCACGTTGGTGGCCGTAGTCGCGTCCCATAAATGGTTCACTATTTCCGCCACCTAATTTGATTGCTCCAATTGCAGAAGTCATTCCATATTGTGTAACCATTGCTCGTGCAAGCGAAGTCGCTTTTTCAATATCATTTGATGCACCTGTTGATGGATCATGGAAAATTAACTCTTCAGCAGCGCGACCTCCAAGTGAGTAAGCCAATTGATCCAATAGCTGATTTCGCGTTGTTGAGTATTTATCTTCATCCGGTAGCACCATCGTGTAACCCAGTGCACGTCCACGAGGCATGATTGTTACCTTATGAACAGGATCGGTATGTGGCAAAGCATGAGCAACAAGTGCGTGACCTGCTTCGTGATAGGCAGTAACTCGGCGTTCTTCATCACTCATTAAACGAGATTTTCTTTGAGGTCCGGCCATCACTCGATCAATGGCTTCATCAAGTTCTAAATTGCCGATATCTGCTTTGTTTTCACGCGCAGATAAAAGTGCTGCTTCATTGATAACACTTGCAAGATCAGCGCCGGTAAAACCAGGTGTTCGGCGTGCATAGTCAACTAATTTCACTGATGAATTAATCGGTTTACCTTTTGAATGAATCTGCAAAATTGCTTCGCGTCCCTTTAGATCTGGACGATCTACTGCAATTTGACGATCAAAACGACCTGGTCGAAGTAGCGCTGGATCTAAAACATCGGGACGATTTGTTGCAGCGATCAAAATAACTTTTGAGTTCTCTTCGAATCCATCCATCTCTACAAGTAACTGGTTAAGAGTCTGTTCACGTTCGTCGTGACCGCCACCCATACCCGCGCCGCGCTGGCGTCCAACTGCATCAATTTCATCGATGAAGACAATTGCAGGTGCATTCTCTTTTGCCTGATTAAAGAGGTCGCGAACTCGCGCTGCTCCAACGCCTACAAACATCTCTACAAAATCTGAACCAGATATTGAATAGAAAGGTACGCCTGCCTCACCGGCAACAGCGCGAGCTAATAAAGTCTTACCAGTTCCTGGTGGGCCAAAAAGTAAAACACCTTTAGGGATCTTTGCGCCCAAAGGTGCGTACTTCTCTGGCTTTGCCAGAAAATCCTTAATCTCATCTAACTCTGCCAGTGCTTCGTCTGCACCTGCTACATCTTTAAATGTTGTTTTTGGAACATCATTGCTTTGAAGTTTTGCCCTTGATTTTCCAAATTGGAAAACTTTATTTCCACCTTGGGCCTGGCTCATCATCCAGAAGAATAAGAATCCAATGAGTAAAAATGGTAGAACTGAGAACAGGAAAGAAACAAATATGGATTGCGAAGGAACTTTAACGTTCCAACCTTTGGGAGGTGGATTTCCAGTTAATGCATCAATAATTGTTGGCTCTTGGCGAGCTACATAAAATGCTTCAACTTTTTCAGAGCCATTAATTCTATTTCCTGGTGTCAAAATCAAACGGATCTTTTGTTGCCTATCAACTATTTCTGCCGAAAGAACTTGTGTTTTTGAGATCGCATCGATTGCTTGCGATGTTTCAATTTGTGTGTACTTGTTTCCCGCAGATGAAATCTGACCCAATGCTGTCACTGCAAAAATTGCAATAATTATCCAAAATAGTGGACCGCGGAAGATTTTCCCAGTGCGAGTCGTTGGCTTCTTGCTTGGTTTCTTTGCAGAAGTTTTTTCCGATTGCTTACTGGTGAAACTCTTTTTGATCTGCTTCTTTGGCTTTTGAACTTGTGACATGGGTTCTTATTCTCGTTTCTACAAATTACTCGTACATGTGCTTGGCAAGCACACCGATAAAGGGAAGGTTGCGATACTTTTCATCAAAATCAAGGCCGTAACCAATTACGAAATCTTTTGGAATATCAAAGCCAACATACTTAACATCGACTTCGATTTTTGCTGCTTCTGGTTTGCGCAGGATTGAAAGAATCTCTACCGATCCAACTCCTCTCGATTCAAGATTTGCTTTGAGCCAAGAAAGCGTTAAACCTGAATCAACAATGTCTTCAATAATCAAAACATTACGACCTGTGATGTCGCGATCTAAATCTTTCAGTATTCGAACTACTCCACTTGATTTTGTGCCCGATCCATAAGATGAAACAGCCATCCAATCCATATCAACGTGACGTTGCAATGCACGCGAAAAATCTGCCACTGCCATAACGGCACCTTTTAAAACACCAACGAGCAAAAGGTCTTTACCTTCGTAATCTTTACCAACTTGAACTGCGAGCTCTTTAATTCGAGTTTGCAACTGTTCTTCTGTAACGATTACGCGTTCGATATCGCCTTTAACTGCTTCTAAATCCACGGTTCTCCCTATGGTCGCTGCGTTGAGAGCGAAAGTCTGCCCGATATTCTCTCAACCTTCACACCGCCAGGAAGATTTGAGGCTCCTTGGCCGTTCCAGGCCGAAATTAACGCCTCAACCACGCTCACATGCTCTGCGGTAACTGAACCTGAGGGCGCTCCTTGGGCATAGATTGCGATCCGTAGAACTCTGGTTCGAATCGCCTTTGGTAAAGCCTCTAAGTGGGCGCACTCCAAATCTGCCAAATCTAGTTTCATTGCCTCGCGCTCTGCCCAGTGATCTAGTGCGTCTGCATCGTCACGAAGCAAATGAGAACTGCGAGCAAGGGCTTCGGAGATTCCAGGACCGATAGTTTTTTCTAAAACTGGAATAGCTTGCGTGCGAACTCTAACTCGGGCAAATTGCGGGTCTTGATTATGTGGGTCTTTCCAAAAAGATAAATCTGATTCTTTGCAATAACTTTCAGTTGTTTCGCGAGTAAGTTCTAGAAGTGGGCGAATAAAAATTCCTGAATGAGCTGCCATTCCTGAAAGTGAACGAGTACCAGATCCTCGAGCAAGCCCCAATAAAACAGTTTCAGCTTGATCATCTTGCGTGTGCCCAAGAAAAATAGCTACAGCATTTTCACTGCTTGCAATTTCATTTAGGGCTTTGTATCGCGCAGTGCGAGCAGATGCCTCTAATCCATTTTGGATATCTACTTCAACTTTTTTTACAACGCACTTCAAATCCATTTCAGCTAGTTGGTTCATAGTTTTTTGTGCTTGTGTGGCAGATTCTTTTTGGAGTTGATGATCAACTGTAACTCCGACAACATTAATTGCTAACGGTTTGGCTTCCACCGAAAGTGCATGCGCAAGAGCAAGTGAATCAGCGCCCCCCGAAACTGCAACTAAAACTTTATCGCCGGCCTCAAATTTTTCTAGCCATGTCCGTACTGCATTACGTACTGCAGGAACATTCATTGTCATGACCTAACAATAGTGGTGCCTTAGACTCGCCCTCCAAATGGCATTAGACCCTTAATGCTGTACATATTGGAGTAGAGCAAACCGCGATCTTTAGAATTTGCCTCCCAAATCATGCCATCACCCGCATAAATTGCTATGTGGTGGATAGTGGAGACCGAACCCTTATATGAATAGAACAAAAGATCACCTGGTACTAATTCTTTGAGGGAAACGTGCATCGTATAAGTTGAATAAAGGGCAGAGTTTAAGCGATCCCAGTTTGGCCAACCAAGTCCTGCCGATCTATATGCTGCATAAACAAGTCCCGAACAATCAAAGGTACTAGGTCCTTCACTTCCCCAGACATATGGTTTTCGGGCAAGGACTTGTGACTTAGCAAATGCAACTGCCTTATCTCTTTGTGCCTGTGTTGTTCTACTTGTTGCACGGCCCTTAAAACCTAAGTCGCTCCAAACACTTCGTTGGCCACCTGTTTGAGCAGCAGTATTTGCTTGGCTTTCTTCAAGTAAAGCTAACTGTCTTTGTTGTTCTAATGTTGTTCTAACTTTTCGAGCACTATTTAGTTGACGCATTAGTTCGTCTTGAATTTTTTGTAGTTTTGCTACCTCTTTAGCTTGCTCTTCTTTTGCGTCATCTGCAACCTGCTTGGCAGCTGCAACTTTTGCGGTAGCGACAACTTGTGCTGCCTTTGCATCATCTGCAGCTTTTTTGGCTTTAATCGCAGCAGCCTCTGCAATCTTAAATCTTTCGAGTGCAACTGAGTTTTGGGCACCTAAGGTTCCAAGAGTTGAAATTTGATCTATCAACTCTTGCGGACCATTAGAGCTTAGAAGCGGTGCAATATCACTCATATTTCCACCAAGAATGTAGGCATTGGCGGCTAATCGTCCAATAGTTTTATGAGCATCCACAACAGATGCTGCTGTTTCGGCTGCATGCTTTGCCGCTGCATTTGCCATTGTGGTTGCAACTGCTAACTCTTCTTGGGCCCTGCGATAGAGAGCAGCAGCTGCATTTGCTTTTGCGGTAAGTGTGCGGAGGTTTTGATTTGCTTCTGCAAGTTTTTTAGCCTGAGCATCAGAGGCCTTCTTTTTTTCTGCTTCTATTTTTTTTGCAGCTTCAATTTCAGCCAGAGTTGGTTTTGGGGCCGCGAGAGCTGGAACTGAAGAAATAGACAGTCCCAAGATTACAGCGAGTGAAATCGCCTTTAACTTTTTCACTAAAAACCTTTCGCAGGGAAGGTCTCTAGAATAAATGGAGATCCTTAAAAATCCTTGGTTTTAAGTGCAAGTGTCTCTAATTAGCTACGTCACGGCGAACAAAAAGTATTGACGCAACTATTGCTCCCACGGCGACATAAATTCCACCCACTGCTAACGCATTTTTATAAGCCAAATCTAAGGTTCCCCCTGATGCGATTGCATTGAGTTGTGCTCCTGGGAGCCAATTTTGAAGTGAGCCTCTGACGGCAATCAGCAAATTCTCAATAATTAGAAGCCACAAAACACCAAATGAAATAGCACTAATTGGAGATCTTAAGAGCAAGCCAAGGACCATTCCGATTATTCCAAATCCAACAACCGAGATAGTTACATTTATAAATGAGGTGTAGATCGCTTCGATGCCAGCTGATGTAAACCACAAATCAGTATTTACATTGGCACCAGGTGCTAGCACAACTGAAGTACTTATTCCGATTATCGCTGCAACAACAATCATTACGAGAGCAAATACCTTCATGGCAACCAATTTACCGATCAGGATTCTTAACCGGCCTGGTTGACGAATCAAAAGATTACGCAAAGTTCCATATGTATATTCCTGTGCTGTTTGAGCAGCAAATACACAGAGGGCAATAATTCCTAGAAATCCTCCAGTGCTTGCAAAGCCTTGAACTCCACCTGTTGCAAGTCCCAGTACTTCTCGACCCACAACTCTTCCACGATCAGAGTTACCTTGTGGTGAATCAATCAAAAGAAATAGAAGTGCTGAAAAAAGTCCGCTGAAAAATACTACTGCAGACATTGTTCCCAAAAACAAAGTAGGTCGACGGAGTTTTCGAAGTTCTGCTGAAACAACATTAAACATTACTTATCTCCTGTCATTTCAAAGAATGTCTCTTCTAGATTTGGTAACTGAGGTGCCAATTGGGCCAATGTAATCCCAGCATTAAAAGCTGCTTTATTTAGTTCCGGTGCCCATTCCATTGCCGCTAAAATATGAACAGAATCATTTCGAATAACAGCATGGTGTCCAGATTTTTCTGCAATCTCCACAATTTTCTTAAGATCTGAATGTTCTAATGACTTAGCAATAATTGTGGGCTGCTGTTTAGCCATCAAGTCACCGATTGGGCCAGCAAAAACGATCTCTCCTTTTCTTAGCATCACAATGTGATCACTAATTATTTCAAGCTCTGAAAGCAGATGTGAGGAGACAAAAACAGTTGTTCCTTCATTTGCTAAGTCACGTAACAATGCTCGTATCTCTTGAATACCTTCTGGATCCAAACCATTAGTTGGTTCATCAAGCATTAGAAGTTTAGGTTCAGGAAGTAAGGCTGCAGCGATGCCTAAACGTTGCTTCATACCTAAGGAATAAGTCTTGTACTTAGATTTACCACGATCGCCCAAGCCAACTTTTTCTAACAATTTTTGAACTCGCTCTGTCGGAAATCCGCCAAGTTTTGCAAGAACCATTAAGTTTTCATGGCCAGATAAAGCAGGATAAAACGCTGGTCCCTCGATCATCGCACCCACGCGACTTAAATATTTTTCAGGATGCTCAATAGGTTCACCAAGTATGTGACCTTCACCCGTTGTTGGAGTAATAAGGCCAAGAAGCATTCTCATTGTTGTTGTCTTGCCAGAACCATTGGGTCCAACAAATCCACACACTGTGCCTAGGGGGACCTCAAAATTGATATGTGAGACGGCTAAGCGATTGTCGTACTTTTTCGATAAGTCTCGAACGGAGATTGCTGTTCTAGTCATGGCTCCTACTCTGCCACAATTGAGCCATGAGTAAACGCCCATGGGGTTATCGAACTAGAAGTGAGAAAAAAGAGCCTCATTGGGATCTGCATTCACAAACTCACGCTGTTCGAACAGGAATCGCTAGATCTGGATTCGGTGAAACTTCAGAGGCAATGTACCTAACCAGTGGTTTCACTTACTCGAGCGCAGAAGAAGCTTTCGACTCCTTTGCCGAAGAGACAGATCATTATTTATATGGTCGTTTTCATAATCCAACAATTGCAATGTTTGAACAACGCCTTGCAGCTATTGAGGGCGCAGATTCCTGTGTAGCAACTGGATCAGGCATGTCGGCGATGTTTGCATCTCTTGCCTGCATAGTCGAGCAAGGTGATCATGTAGTTGCATCAGCTGCAATGTTTTCATCGTGCCACGTTGTGATAACTGAATTCCTACCAAAATGGGGAGTTACTTTCGAATTGGTTAAGGGCAACAATCCCGCCGATTGGGCAAAAGCCTTAAGTAAGACAACTAAAGCGGTCTTCATTGAAACACCAAGTAATCCACTGCTAGATATTGTCGATATCAAAATGGTGAGTGATTTGGCACATAAGGTTGGAGCAACTGTCATCGTTGACAATGTAATGGCATCACCGGTTCTTCAGAAACCATTAACTCTTGGCGCAGATGTAGTTATGTATTCGGCAACAAAGCACATTGACGGACAAGGTCGCGTACTTGCTGGTGCAATTCTTGGATCTGGTTCTTACATTCAGGAAAAACTATTGCCATTTGTTCGCCATAGTGGACCTTCATTGAGTCCTTTTAACGCTTGGGTGCTTGTTAAATCATTAGAAACAATGGAGATGCGTGTTGAACGCATGGTTTCAAACGCTCAAGTGATTGCAGAGTTTTTAGAAAAACAACCATCAATAAAATCTGTTAAGTACCCTGGACTTAAGTCTCACCCGGAACACAAACTGGCGATGAAACAGATGAATGGCGGTGGGGGAACGACAATTGGTATTGAATTTAAAGGATCACAGACCGATGTCTTCGCCTTTATGAATAAACTATGTGTTATTGATATTTCAAATAATCTTGGGGATAGTAAATCTTTAATTACGCACCCAGCTTCCACGACTCATCGCCGATTATCTCCAGAAGTGCAATCTGAAATGGGCATTACTCCATCAGTACTTCGGTTATCTGTTGGGTTAGAGCATTCAAGTGATTTAATAAAAGATATTGAGCAAGCGCTAGCTAAGTAGCTGAGCAATAACAAGAACAACAGAAAAAAGACTCAAATACGTAATTGACCACTGAAATATTTTCCCCGCCACCTTTGCATAATCTGGTGACCCGTCTTTCAATTGAACCAGCTGAAATGCGAAAATTAACCCTAACAAAATAGTTACCGCCATTGACCACATTGGTAGTGATGCAAGGCTAATCAGTGCAATTGATGAAGAAATCATCAAAACTGTATGCAACCACATTTGCCGGCGAACATTACTTTTTGTTGCAACCACCGGCAGCATAGGTGTGCCTGCCAATGCATAGTCATCTTTGTATTTGATTGCTAATGCCCAAAAATGAGGTGGGGTCCAAAAAAAGATCACAAAGAAAAAAGCCCAAGCAGTTAGAGAAAGTGAATTGGTAACTGCTGCCCAACCGATTAAGACCGGCATGCAACCGGCCGCTCCTCCCCAAACAATGTTTTGAGAAGTTCGTTGCTTAAGTGCCATCGTATAGACAAGTACGTAAAAAACGATTGCGATTAAGGCAAGAAGGGTTGCAAGTTTCGTAGTGAGAGCCCAAAACAAAGTAAGAGATATCAATCCGATCACAGTGGCAAAAACTGTTGCTTGGGTTTTTGTAATCAATCCAGTAACAAGTGGACGCTTAGAGGTTCGTTCCATTAACTTATCGAGATCACTTTCAATAACCATATTGAAAGCATTAGCGCTTCCTGCGGCAAATGTTCCTGCAACAATTGTTGCAAAAGTTAACCCAAAACTTGGTAAACCTTTTTCTGCCAAAACCATTGCCGGCAAAGTAGAGACCAACAGCAGCTCGACGACTCTGAGTTTCATCAGGTCTATATATGCTCTTATGGTTGAACTCACCGTCCAAGATTACTCAACCTTTTAGGTCAACGCTCCACAGTTTTCTGAATTTGCCTGATTTGCCGAGTTATGTTGCTCTCAATCAAGGTATTGATTTCCACATTGGACCCTAGATATCAAGTCAATTTTGAAAAATAGTAGTGAATCGTTCGTGATTAATTCTTAGAAGGTTTACCTAAAGGCTAGTAGAGTTTCGGTATGCGAAAAGTTTTTTCATTACTAGTTTTATCACTTTCATTTACTTTGGTTGCACTGCCTGCTCAAGGTGAAGAGGTAGCCAAAAAGAGTTCAATGAAGTTGATAAAAACTATTGATGGATCAATTGCACCCAAGTCTGTCAGGACATCAAATGACGGAATCATTAGCGCACATAACATGATGTATAAACATTCAATCACAATTTATGATGCAAAAACTTTTGAACTTCTAAAAACTATTCCTGATTCAGTTTCATTGAAGGATTATGGTTATTCAATGAGCTCTTCAGTTTTTAGAGGCTCACCTGTTGAGGGCACTTTCTCACCTGATGGCAAATACTTATACGTTAGTAATTACGCAATGTATGGTCCTGGTTACAAAAAGGAGGGAAGTGATACATGCTCACCTTCATCTGGTTTTGATAAAAGTTTTATCTACAGAATTAATCGAAGTAACTACCAAATTGATGCTATCTACCCTGTTGGTGCGGTTCCTAAAGTTGTTGAAGTAACTCCAGACAATAAATATGTTCTTGTTGCAAATTGGTGCTCCTATACGGTGTCGGTAATTTCAATCGCAGAACAAAAAGTAGTAAAGACCGTGAGTATTGGAAGATACCCCCGGGGTATTGCGATCAGTAAAGACTCCAGTAAGGCATATGTAGCCGAAATGGGAGGTAGCAGAATTCACGTTATCAACCTTGCAGATTTTTCTGTTACCTACATACCAATTGGAAGTAATCCTCGAGCAGTAGTTCTTTCCCCAGATGATTCAAAAATGTATGTGACTATGAATCTATCTGGACGCGTTGCATCTTGGGATTTAATAACAAACAAACCTGGTAAATCTGTGCGAACTGGTAACAAGGCTAGAAGCCTTGCTTTATCTTCTGACGGGTCTGAACTCTTTGTCGTAAATTACATGAGCAATACAATGTCAAAAATTCAAACCTCAGATATGAAAATTTTAGAAACAATTAAAGTTTGTCCAGAACCCATCGGGGTTACTTACGATAATCCCACTAAAAACACATGGGTTGCTTGTTACCGAGGGCAGATAAAGATTTACTCAAACAGTTAACTAAATCCCTGAAGGTAAAGGAGAAATCTCCGCGGGGATATTTGGAGCGGCTATCCGTCCGAGAATTTTATCGATGGCAGCTCGTGCTTTTTTGAGTGATGTGTACCCTCTTGGAATCTGATCGGCAAGTGTGACAAAAACATACTCGCGATCTGAAGACTCTACATACCCAGCCAATGTGGCGGTACCGTTAAGCGATCCAGTTTTTGCGCGAACCAAACCGACTGCTGTTGGTGCTGTATCGATAAAACGCTCGTTTAAAGTTCCAGAGACTCCACTAACTGGTAACACCGGATATAGACCCGCAAATCTTGGATCTTTTCGAAGTTTGTAGAGTAGTTCACCGATCATCTTTGCTGTAACTTTATTTGACTTTGATAAACCGCTCGCATCTTTTACTACCAGTTTTGATGAATCTATTTGAAGTTCGGCTAAAAGCTTTTTGAAAATTCTCTCAACACCCAAAATTCCAAATGGTTCGCCTGCAGCTTGTGAAGATAAACGTGCCAATCTATCTGCAAGTTGATTGTCGCTCCACAGCATCATCCAATCTAGAATTTTTGCAACAGGGGGCGAAGTTTCCGTAACAACCGGGACGGTAGTCTCAGTTAATACTTGATCTGCTTTTTCCGCCTTAAACACAGGATTAAATCCACGCTTGGCCCAATATGTTTTGAAGTTTTTTACATCTTGTTCATATAAGCCGCTGTATATAACGGTGTATTCAACTAGTTCTCCAGCGTTATAGCTGCGTACTGCATTTGTTGCATTACTGGCCATATGAGTTAATGAGGCTCTATTCATTTTTCTCGCAACCGAATGAGTGGTGCCAATCCACGGGTCCAGTGAACCCTTTATAAAAAGGGTGTTTGTTTCAGGTGTAATGCTGACTTCGGTAGAAAATACCTTTAAAGGGTCGAGATATTGTAAAACCATTGCCGCTGTTAAGAGTTTCATTACTGAAGCGGGTTTACGTTGTGCGTAGATGTTCTTCTCATAAATTGTCTGCCCGGTTGAACCATCGATAACAATCATTGCCGGATTGGATAAGGTTGGAGAATTTAACAGTTTTTCAAAAACGGGTGGAATTTCTGTTGGTTTAAGATTTGCACTAGCTGTTGATGAAACCATAGCCAGGGCAATAGAAACCACTAAAACGTTTCTGAATTTAATCATAAAAACCTTTATCGGGCAGAGGCAATTACAATATTAAATATCGTTAGCCCCAACATTGATAGCCAAACATTCTTAGAAAGCACAGGTTTTTTAAGGTTCAACAATCCCAGTACCAAAATCACCAACAGCACAAGGAACTTAATGCCAACAATTGTGTGGTTTAGAGATTCATCCGGTTTAGCAGTGTTATGTAACCCAACAAGGATTACACCGGCAATTAAAGCTGTAAGGCTCGCATGCAGCACGCCAGGATTGAGTCTTCGAGGAGACTTTTTTGCTTCACGAAGTAAGAGGAAAAGTATTCCAACTACAGAAAGAAGATGAATGATGTAGACGACGGTGTTGATTGCGCTCATGAGTTCAGTTTAGAGTGCTCACATGTCTTCTCCAACCACCCCAGCCAATATTGGTCCTGGTGAGTTTTTTCCTGTAGTTGGGGTTGGGCCACATGAAAAACCCTGGCCCCAAGATGCCCACTTTGATCCTGAGTTATTACTTAATGGTGATCGTCGCAACGTATTAGATAAGTACAGGTACTGGAGTGTTGAGGCAATAGTTGCCGATCTAAATACAAAGCGACATGAGTTAGAGATTGCGATCGAAAATTGGCAACATGATTTAAACATTGGATCGGTAGTACGCACTGCTAATGCCTTTAACGTCAGCGCTGTTCATATTGTTGGAAAACGGGATTGGAATAAGCGCGGAGCAATGGTTACCGATCGCTACTTAACTGTGATTCATCATCCGTCTGTGGCTGATTTCTCAGAGCACTGTAAGGAGCGTGGGATTCCAATTATCGGAATAGATAATGTTCCAGGTTCCAAACAACTTGAATCAGCACAATTGCCAGAGAGCTGCGTTTTACTTTTTGGTCAAGAAGGTGCAGGAATGTCTGATGAAGCAATTACAGTGTGTGAAAATTTATACGAAATTAATCAATATGGATCTACTAGATCGATGAATGCTTCTGCAGCTGGTGCCATTGCAATGTATCACTGGGCATTACAACATCTTCCGCGTTAGTTTTGCGGACTAGTTTTTTAGATCCCCTTCCAAGGAATTCCTTGGCTCTTCTTCAAGTGCTTCTTGCACCGATTGCAAGCGCCGTTCAATCTCATTAGCCTCATCAATTCGACCTTTCATCCTCATAATTTTGCAAATCCGCGATTCAATATCCACAATGAATTCAAAGTCTTTAGGCTCATCTTCACTGACAATTGCTAAAACATTTTCTAGAGTTGCCAAACCATCATCATATTTTTCGAGCAAAATTTGCGCTTTCCCGTACTCAAACATTGCAAAAACCTCACGGCGATGATCGTGTCCTGTCTCAAAAACATCCACAGCTTTTTGCGCAGTCTCAAGTGCAAGTTCACCTTCGCCAAGTTCAATTAGACAGGAGGCAATTTTTTGGTCGCACCTGGCAACATGTATAACTTCTTTGTTGCGCTTAAACAATGCACGGGCTTCTTTAAAGGCTTCAATAGCTTTGGTGTAATCTTTCAACTCTCGTTCGGCGCAGCCAATTAAATGAAGATCATTTGCCGCACCAATTTCATTACTATCAACAAGGTGCTCCTGAGCACACTCATTCATTGTTAAAACTACTTTCTCATACTGCTTAGATGTGTACCACCACTCACCCAATGTGCATGCAAGTTCTAATGCAATAGGTGATTTGTTCTCTCTTAAAATTTCCACGGCTTTACTCATTGCAGTTGCTGCTTCATCAATTCGCTTAAGTTGATTTAAGTTGTAGCCAATAGCAGAATAGGCTTGAGCTAAACCTTCAGATGCAGATGTGACACCAAGTTGTGAATAAATATCACGCGCTGTCTCAGCAAGTGCGAGCGCTTCGTCATATTGACCGCGAGCAAAAATTCGAGCGCTTAATTCGTAAAATGTACTGGCGCGCTCTTCGCCCTCAACTTCAGGGATTCGATCCCAGAGCATCTCTTCTGATACGAGCTCTTCCATTCCTTCGTCATCGCTCATGCATGTGACCTTATACGCTCAATGTTAAGGACGGGTGAGAATTTCCCTCCGTGCCAAGAGCAATTTTGGGGGCAATCTGCGGGCTCGGCTCCCAAAAGAGGGGCATTAATGCCAAAAAGATGCAGATGCGAATGGTTTGCGTTAACATTTTCTCATGCACATTCCTGATGGCTTTATAGACGTACCTACCTCAGCCGCATTTGTCGGCCTCTCTGCAATTGGTGTTGGCGCAGCTCTTAAGGGTGCTCGAACCCAACTAGATGATAAGACCGCACCGCTTGCGGGATTAACAGCAGTATTTATCTTTGCAGTTCAGATGCTCAACTTCCCGGTTGTAGCAGGAACAAGTGGTCACTTGATTGGGGCGGCGCTCGCTGCTGTTTTAGTTGGCCCGTGGGCGGCGACCTTAGCTTTAACGGTCGTGCTTCTCATGCAGGCATTTTTGTTTGCAGATGGTGGTCTTACTGCCCTTGGGCTCAGTGTTTTCAATATGTCAATTATTTCTGTATGGGTTGGATATGCAGTCTTTTTAGTGATCAAAAAGATTTTACCTAAAAATAAATCATCGGTTGCAGTTGCAGCATCTATCGCGGCAGCTGTCTCAGTTCCTGCCGCCGCATTTGGGTTTTGGATTCAATATGTAATTGGGGCAACTGGAACATTCTCTGATTCGGCGGTCTTCACATCAATGATTGGAATCCATGTTTTGATTGGAATCGGTGAGGCGATCATTACAGGCTTAACAGTCAGTGCGGTACTAGCAAGTCGAAGTGACTTAGTTTTTGGTTGGAAAAACAATCAAAAGGCATTGGAGATCAAGAATGTCTAAAAATCGCAAGTTCTACATCGGGGGATTTATTGTCTCTCTATTTCTTGCTGGCATAGTTTCTTTTTACGCCTCTTCATCTCCTGATGGACTTGAAAAAGTAGCCGAAGATATTGGTTTCATTGAAACAGCTAAAGACCACACATATGCCGATGGAGCCTTGGCTGATTACGGTGTTAAAGGAATTGAAAATGAGCGCGCTTCTGTCGGTGTTGCCGGAGTAATTGGCGTTATTGGGACGGCAGTTGTTGCCGGAGTCTTTTTTAAGATTATTGCCAGAAAGCCAGAAAAGACTAAGCGTTAATACTCAAGTTCAGACCCATCATCATGGACATGATGTGGGTGAGCGGCTTTATCTTCATCGCCACTCAATCGTCCATGAAACAGCGTCTTACCTTAAAGTTGTTGCTGCAATAGCTTTTATTCTAGTTGCCGTCTCGACACCAATTTCAAACTGGCAAGCATTTATCGGTTATTTCATATGGGTTCTAATAGTTGCAGCGATTGCAAAAATTCCCTTTACCTTGCTGTTTAAGCGGGCACTCATAGAAATTCCATTTATTTTCTTTGCCATTTTGATGCCATTTTTTGGTTCGGGAGAGAGATTTGTAGCTGGGCCTTTCAATTTATATCGAGAGGGATTGATCGCAGGTGCCGGGATTGTTGTAAAGGGCACCCTTGGAGTGCTTACAGCAATAATTCTTTCGACAAGTACAACTGCCCGAGAAATTCTCCGTGGTTTAGAGCGGTTACGTTTACCGGCACTTATGGTTCAGATCGCATCATTTATGTTGCGCTATGTCAATGTTGTTAATGATGAGATGGAACGAATGAAAGTTGCGCGTGATTCGCGTGGCTTTGAAGCAACAGGACTAAAGCATTGGCGCGTATTGGCAACTGCTGCTGGGGCACTTTTTATTCGTTCATATGAACGAGGTGAACGAGTGCATCTTTCAATGCTTTCGAGAGGATATGAGGGAGTTTTGCCCCATGATGAAGTTGAAAAATCTAAAGCATCCGACTGGTTAATGGTTTTGATTTATCCGTTAGTTGCCCTTGTAATACTTCTTATAACCACTCTGATTGGAAACTAATAATGTCTACCCCGAGTTTGGAAATTAAAGAGTTAGCTTTTGCATATCCAGATGGCAATCAAGCCTTGTTTGGAGTCAATCTTTCAATCGAAAAAGGTGAACGAGTTGCACTTCTTGGTCCTAATGGAGCCGGAAAGACAACACTTGTCATGCATATGAATGGAATTCATCCAACGGCGCAGGGTTCAGTACGAATCGCTGGAGAGTTAGTGGATGCAAAAAACAAAGATTCACTCAAGCAGATTCGGGCAAAAGTTGGAATTGTTTTTCAGGATCCTGATGATCAATTGTTTATGCCAACCGTCGGTGAAGATGTCGCATTCGGTCCTTACAACATGGGCAAGCGTGGAGAAGAGCTAGATTCAATCGTAAATGAAGCTCTCAAATTAGTTGGAATGGCAGAGTTTAAAGATCGCCCGCCGCATCACTTATCTTTTGGCCAACGCAGACGTGTGGCAGTTGCAACAGTGCTTGCAATGAAGCCAGAAATACTTGTTCTAGATGAGCCTTCATCAAATTTAGATCCAGCAAGTCGCCGTGAGTTGGCCGATATCTTGCGATCACTTGATATCACAATGGTCATGGTCACTCATGATCTTCCTTATGCAAATGAACTGTGCGAGAGAGCAGTTATTTTGAATGGTGGAGTTATTGTTTCTGATGGGTCCACACGTAATATTCTTACAAATAAGGCGTTGCTTGAGGCAAATCGCCTTGAGCTGCCAGTTGGTTTTTCCATTCAATAATCTGCGGTAGAATTAAGGTATTGGTGCAAAAGCATCAATGCACTTCCCCCAAGTGCTGCAACATGCAGCACTACATGCGAGTCTTATTTTCGCTCTGGACGCCATTAGCGCGATCCATACCCGAG
This sequence comes from Actinomycetota bacterium, assembly GCA_009702925.1. Classification (GTDB taxonomy): domain Bacteria; phylum Actinomycetota; class Actinomycetes; order Nanopelagicales; family Nanopelagicaceae; genus Planktophila. The sequence continues at coordinate 31,519 of WLHC01000003.1, read as the reverse complement.
ACGCGCTTGTCGTCTTGATTGGTGTTTATTTTCATGTCTCTACAACCACGTATTGCCGCGCCCGGAAAAGCCCGTCGCGCAGCCTCAGTTGGAAAACCTAAGCGCGCTAAGAAGGCTGCTGCCTTTAAAACTGCTGCGCCAAAAGCGCGTCACACTTCGGCACAGAAAGCTGCCCGTAAAGGCGCAGTAGCAAAATCAGCGAAGCCTGCTTCAGGAAAGCCTGCAACTCGTCGCTATTCAGATGTTGATGCATCTACTGTTTCAAAGAAAGAAACTCGACTTTCAGATCGTTCAAAACTTCGTGCTGAGCGTTATCAAAAACAAACTGCATCAAAGCCAAGACCAACAGAGGCACCTGAAGAGCGCAAAGCACGTATCGAGCGATCACAGCGTCCCGACTCTCGTGCAAAGAAGTTTGTAAAAGAGCGCGATGCTCGTGAATCTGCGCCACGTACAAATCGCACCGAGCGCACTGAGCGTCCAGAATCTTCAGGTCGCATTAACCGCACAGAGCGTTCAGAAAAACCAACTGCTCGTAGAGCTGATAAACCAGATTTCAAAAAGAGTTACAAGAAGGCAGAGCGTCCAGCGTTTAAGCGCGACGATGCACGTGGAACTTCAACACGAGCAACTTCAGATACACGTCCGACTAATCGACGCGATGCGGTAAAGGCAAAAATTGCACGCACCGATGATGGTCGTCCAAATTTTGAGCCACGCAAGTATGAGAAGTTTGATCCAACTCGTCCAAAGAAGCCAAGCGCGGCACCAGATACTCGTGCTGCAAACTTTCGTGCAGAACGTCCAGTCCGCGATCGCCGTAATGACTCACCGGCCTATGCCCGTGATGATTTCAAGAAACACAATAAAACGCATTCAAACGCAGCTGTAGATTTTGGCGCAGATGACAATTACATTTCAGCAAACTTAGCTGATGCAAATCTTGTAGATGCAACTCCTCTTACAGAGATTACAACTACATTTGCAGAGCTCGGAATTGCAGCTCCACTTGTAAATGCATTGAGTAAGCAGGGAATCCTGCATCCCTTCCCTATTCAGATCGCAACACTTCCTGATGCACTTGCCGGTCACGATATTTTAGGTCGAGGACAGACAGGTTCAGGAAAAACTCTTGCTTTCGGTTTAGCGTTACTGAACAACTTAAATGGCAAGGTTGCAAAGCCTCATAAGCCATTGGCCCTTGTTTTAACTCCAACTCGTGAACTTGCACAGCAAATTGATGAAGTATTAATGCCATTGGCGCGTTCAATTGGCCATGAATCAGTTGTAGTTGCCGGTGGAATGTCTTATGCAAAGCAGATAACTGCAATGCGCCGTGGAACTGCAATCTTGGTTGCAACTCCCGGCCGCCTAATTGATCTACTCAATAAAGGTGAAGTCCAGTTAGATCATCTGCAGATTACCGTTCTTGATGAAGCAGATCAGATGGCAGACATGGGATTCTTGCCGGTTGTAAAGGAGATTCTTGATCAGGCAAAACTTGATGGTCAGCGACTTCTATTTTCTGCGACTCTTGATCGTGGCGTAGATTCACTTGTTCGTCAGTATCTAAAGAATCCAAAGACACACTCGCTTCAAAATGATCGTGCCTCTGTTTCGACAATGGAGCACTTTGTATTAGTCATGAATCCTTCAGAAAAAGATGACATTACAAATCAAGTTGCAGCGCGAAATGGAAAAACAATTTTGTTCGTAAAGACTCAGCGCGGCGCTGATCGTTTGGCCGACAAATTGGCTCATGCAGGCGTGCCTGTTGGTGCTTTGCATGGTGGAAAATCACAGGCCGTACGCACACGTACTTTGGCGTTGTTTAAAGACACTGCAAATGCAGCCTTAGTAGCAACTGACGTTGCAGCACGCGGTATTCACGTAGATGGAATTTCGCTAGTTGTCCATGTTGATGCACCTACTGATCATAAAGATTATCTACACCGTGCAGGTCGTACAGCGCGCGCAGGTGAGGCAGGAACAGTAGTAACTCTTGCAACAACTCGCCAGCAAAAATCAATCGGCTCACTTATTCAACGTGCAGGAGTTCTTGCAAAGTATGTTGGTGTCACACCATTGAGTACTGAATTAATGAAAATTACTGGTGCACAAGAACCTTCTGGAATCCCATACATTGTTCCAATTGTTGAAAAATCTGTACGCAGTGGTGGAAAGCGTCCGCGCCCTAACTCAAGCCAGCGTCGACGTCGTCCTCGCTAAAAACTTTGTAGTTTTTTAAACAATTAAAGTTACTTAAATAGTTGAAGGTGAAGCTGGTTTAACCAGCTGAACCAGATCCAGATGGTCCCGCTTTGCGCTGAACTTGTGGAGCGCCTCCACTTCGTTGGCCTCCGCGAATCTTTGATCCAGAGTCGGCGTGTGCCTGAGTTCCTGGTGCACCCTTTTTATTCTTCTTTGCTTCAAGGGCAGCAAGCATTCTTGCTTTTACATCATCATTTTTATCAGGCATGGTTAAAGTCTACTGCACTATCAAGTGAGCAATTAAACGTTTGATTCCTTATATTCACGCAAGCGCTCCAAAACTTCAGACTCACGATAGCGTCGGTGTCCACCCAATGTTCGAATGGCAGTTAGCTTTCCTGCTTTGGCCCAACGGGTTACAGTTTTTGGATTAACATGAAAACGGGCCGCGACTTCTTTGGGTGTCAAAAGAACTTCTGCATCTGGAATGCGGTTCATGAAGTCTGCTCCCACTTAACTCGTTTACTGCTGGCCGGTATTGTCCATATTGACCCGTATTAGGGTGAAGTATTGCTGGATTTTCAGGGGTAAGCAATAGCAATTATGAGGCTTGTTCAAACCCTTGAACTAATCGCCAACGTGACATTAAACGCTGATAACCGGTTCCAGCCATCATTGCATCTGCTGCTGCAAGTCCTGCAACTGAATGCAAAACATCTTCGATTGATGAATCAGATTCCAAACCATCTTCACCAGAATCTCGCAAAGCTTTATCCATGTAGTTTGCTAATCCGCCATAATCGAGTTCGACTAAAGACTCTGGATGAAACATTTCTAACCAATCCAAGAGATTTTCTAACTCTTCCTCGACAGGGCCATCACCAAAAGCTCCTAACACACTCTCATGCGCAGAAGAACATCTTTGTTTTGCATTTGCTATCGAAGTTAATGCCTTTGAATAGAGACCATGTTCATCCTTACCTCGGGTTCGCTCTTCTGGTGAAAACAAAATAAACCAACGAGGTGGGATTAACCAAGTCTCATTTAATATATGTGGAGTCTTATCATCAAGCAGATCAACCCCAGCAGTAATAACTTCTTCTATCGCCGGTGAGATAAAAAACGGAACAACTGAACTTGGAAGTGATTCTTTAAAATTATCAAGGGCTGCCCAACACCGTGTAGCTGTGGACCATGGAGATAGATATCGAGTTTTGTCTTTATCAATAATGTGAACACCATCTGGTCTTCCCGCAGGTGGTTCGGGATGGGCAACACGATTAAGAGCTAATTTTTGTTCGCGATCAAAACTTGATGCATCATTTTCAATTCCCTGCCAACGTAAACGGTCAGCTGCATCGAATGCAGAGATTGGTTCGTAGATACGAAGTGATGCTACGTACGGTGTTGCTCTCACGAGCGTGGGATGTAATTGCCCTCGGCAAATGGATCGTCATCATCCTTGCGCGTAGATGTTTCGAGTTCACCATGCAGCTCTTTTGTCAGGCGATCTAAGTCCATGTCTTGCCCGTTATATTTCAAATCACGTGCAACTTTGGTTTGTTTTGCTTTTGCGCGGCCGCGACCCATGGGCGACCTCCTTCACTCATTGCTATTTTTGTTCTTTGTCAGAGGGGAACTTTATCGCGCTTGGCAATCACCTTCCACCAGGTTTTTAAGCGCTAAAGGGGTAGATATTCTGTGAGGTCTGCCCTTAGGCCAGATGCTAAAACCGCTCCACTAGTCACAGCCTGATCCCAGGTGAGCTCGCCCGAGGCTAAGGCCAGCCAGGTCTTCGCATCCATTTCAATTGTGTTAGCCGGGGTTCCTCGAGTGTGGGTTGGGCCTTGGCCACATTGAATGGCTGCATATGGTGGCACTCGAACTTCGATTGCCCTGCCAGGTGCTTTAACAGTTAACTTTTGAAGAGTGAGCTTTACTTGCTGTAAAACTTCAGGATCGCGCATGAATATTTATGTAATTTATCTAATTGAATGCGGTGTGTATTTTGCTGCAGCAGGATGAGCGGCAATCACCGCGTTAATTCGTGCCACGACTCGTGAAATTTGTTCGCGGGCTTCGCCAGTAAACTCAATTGGTTTACTAATCAACCTATCTAACTCTGAACGATCAAAAGGCAATCGATTATCCTGTGCTAAATCATCAAGGAGTGTGTTCTTTAAGCCTTCACGCATTCCTAATGCAGCCTTTACGGAATGCTCCTTGATTACTTCATGAGCAAGCTCTCGGCCAACACCAGCTTTAACCGCAGCCATCAAAATTTTCGTAGTAGCTAAAAATGGTAGGTACCGATCAAGCTCTGCTGCAATCACTTTTGGAAATGCACCGAATTCATCAAGAACTGTGAGCATTGTTTCTAGCAAACCATCGATTGCATAAAAGGCATCAGGTAATGCAACACGGCGAACAACGCTGCATGCAACATCGCCTTCATTCCATTGATCTCCTGAAAGCTCGCCAACCATGGATGCTTGACCACGAAGTACAACTGCAAGTCCATTGACTCTCTCGCATGAACGGGTATTCATTTTATGAGGCATTGCACTGCTGCCAACTTGTCCGGCCTTAAATCCTTCAGTTACTAACTCAGCCCCTGCCATCAATCTGATTGAAGTTGCTAATGATGAAGGCGATGAAGCGATTTGTACCAATGTTGTAACAACATCATAATCAAATGAACGCGGATAGATCTGTCCAGTTGAATCTAAAACTTTCTTAAAGCCAAGCTCTTTTGCAATGGCATTTTCTAAAGTTAAGTGAGCTTTTGAAGAGCCAAGTAAATCAATTGAATCTTGCGCAGTACCCACTGGGCCCTTAATTCCTCGCATTGGATATCGATCTTGTAATGCGACTAAGCGTTCATATGCAAACAGCAACTCTTCTGCAGCAGATGCAAAACGCTTTCCCAAAGTTGTAATTTGTGCAGGAACATTATGTGATCGCCCAGCTATTGGCTGATCGGCATACTGCACAGCCCGTTCACCTAGTCGAGCAAGGAGTGCAACAACTTTGCTGTGGACAATTTCAAGACCGTTTCGAATCTGAAATGCTTCAATGTTTTCAGTTAAATCCCGACTGGTCATTCCAGCATGAATAACTTCATGTCCAGCCAATGCATTGAACTCTTCAATTCGAGCTTTAACATCATGGCGCAATTGTTTCTCACGCGCATCGATGGATGATAAATCCACTCGTGTAATTACCTTTTCGTAATCTGTAATTACATCTTTAGAGATTGCATGGCCTAAAGTTGATTGAGCGCGCATAACTGTAATCCACAGTTTACGCTCAGCAATAATTTTGGATTCTGGCGAAAAGATTTCACGCATCGCAGAAGATGCATAACGATCGGCCAGGATGCTCATTAAACAAACTCCTTTACGACAATTGTTTGGTCGCGCCCTGGACCAACACCAATTGCACTCATTGGTGCTCCCGAAATTTTCTCAAGAAATGCAATGTAGTCCTGGGCATTTTTAGGAAGATCAGAAAGTTTGCGTGCACTAGTTATGTCTTCTGTCCATCCAGACAAATACTCATAAATTGGTTTCGCATGGTGAAAATCGCTTTGTGAAGCAGGAAGTTCCTCAACTCGCTTACCATCAATTTCATATGCCACACATACTGGGATTTTTTCCCAACCAGTTAAAACATCTAACTTAGTAAGAAAGAAATCAGTTAACCCATTTACGCGAACTGCATATCTTGCAATAGGAGCATCAAACCAACCACACCTGCGTGCACGACCGGTGGTTACGCCGATTTCTCCTCCAATTCGACGCAGCGCTTCTCCATCTTCATCAAATAACTCTGTAGGGAAAGGTCCACTACCAACACGAGTTGTATAAGCCTTCACGATTCCAATTACTCGATCAATCTTTGTTGGCCCTATTCCAGAACCGGTGCATGCTCCACCAGCTGTTGGATTACTTGAGGTGACAAAGGGATAAGTTCCATGATCAACATCCAATAATGTTCCTTGGGAGCCTTCGAGAAGAATTCGCTTTCCAGCCTTTAGTGCCTGATCTAATATCAAAACAGTATCTGCAACATAAGGTCGGAGAATCTCGGCATACTGTAAATACTCTTCTAAAACTTCTTCGACTTCGATATTTTTACGGTTAAAAACTTTAATTAAAATCTGATTCTTATCATGTAGAGCACCTTCTAGTTTTTGTCGAAGAATTGAAGGATCAAACAGATCCTGTACTCGAATCCCAATTCGATTAATTTTGTCAGCGTAGGCTGGACCAATTCCACGCCCTGTTGTTCCAATTTTTGATTTGCCTAAAAAACGCTCAGTGACTTTATCAATAGTGCGGTGATATGGCGTAATTAAGTGCGCATTTGTTGAAATAAGTAATTTACTTGTATCTATTCCGCGTTCATTTAATCCACGTATTTCTTCTAGTAAAACACCTGGGTCAATTACAACGCCATTTCCAATTACAGGAATTACATTTGGTGAAAGAATTCCAGAAGGCAAAAGGTGCAGTGCATACTTTTGATCACCGATTACAACTGTGTGGCCAGCATTATTGCCACCCTGATATCGGACAACATAATCAACGCGATCGCCCAATAAATCGGTAGCTTTCCCCTTGCCTTCATCGCCCCATTGAGCGCCAAGTAGAACAAGTGCAGGCATTAGTAAAGCCTCTCCGATTAGTTGTTAACTATTTTAGTGATGACGTACCGGTCGAACGAAGATCTTCACATGCACGAGTAACACGAGCAGCCATTCCTGCCTCTGCTAATTTGCCCCAAGCACGCGGATCGTAAGCTTTTTTATTTCCTACCTCGCCATCAATCTTTAAAACACCATCATAGTTTTTTAAGACGTGGTCAACGACGGGACGAGTAAATGCGTATTGTGTATCGGTATCAACATTCATCTTGATAACACCGTAATCAAGTGATTCACGGATCTCAGAGAGTAGCGAACCTGATCCACCATGGAATACAAGATCCATTGGCTTGCTTCCTTTAGGAAGTCCAAGTTTGGCAGAAACTGCCTCTTGTAAAGTTGCAAGAATTTTTGGCTGCAAAACTACGTTTCCAGGTTTGTAAACGCCGTGAACATTTCCAAATGTTGCAGCAACCAAGTAGCGAGCTTTTGCATCAGTTCCTAAAGTTTCTACAGTCATAAGAGCATCCTCAGGTGTTGAGTACAACTTGGCATCATGTTTTGCTTCAATGCCATCTTCTTCTCCACCGACTACACCAATCTCAATTTCAAGGATTGTTTGTGCAGCAACTGACATTGTTAGCATTTCCTTTGCAATCTTCATGTTTTCAACCATATCGACTGCCGAGCCATCCCACATATGAGAGTTAAACAGTGGTGCTTTGCCGGACTTAAGACGATCTGCGCCAAAAGCTAATAGTGGTCGCATGAAGCCATCAAGTTTTTCAACTGGGCAATGATCGGTATGAATTCCAATATTTACTTTGTAGTTCTTTGCTACAACGTGGGCATATTCTGCAAGTGCTACCGCGCCATCAACCATATTCTTTACAGTTGATCCAGAAGCATATTCCGCCCCGCCCCAAGAAAATTGGATAATTCCGTCAGACTCTGCTTCGGCAAAACCACGAATAGCTGCAGTTACAGTCTGTGATGATGAAACATTTATAGCCGGATATGCGAATGCGCCTTTTTTCGCACGATCTAACATGTCATTGAAAACTTCAGGGGTTGCAATCGGCATTGTGCTGACTCCTCTTTGCTCGTTTTAAAACATCGTAATTCTTTAGACTGAGCGCTTCGTTGAGTCGTCTAGAGGCTTACGGCCAATCCTCTCACTTTCGAAGTACAGGTACAAAAAAGACCACTCGAGACACCCCGAGTGGCCCTTTTAAATCGATCTACGCCAAGGTTTTCAGGGCGTTTGCCAGAAACTTGGCCAAGGCCGCTACAAGGACGGGGCTACCTAAGAGCTTTAGGAAGAGTGCAATAAAAGATATGAGCATGAGGTCTCCTTTCTGTTACGGCATTTTCAATGTATTTCAATCAATTAAATATTTGTAGCAAAGTACTGTTGATAACTAAGTCGAAGATGTAATGTTGTTAGGCGTGAGCCAAGATCATGAATCGATCGAGAATCTTTCGACGGAAGATAGAAAATTTCCACCGACATCAGATTTTGCTGCACACGCTAATGCAAAAGCAGATTTATATGAGTTAGCAGAAAAAGATCGCCTTGCTTTTTGGGACATGCAAGCAAAGAATTTAAAGTGGGACAAACCATGGACTCAAACACTGCAATGGGACGCCCCATATGCACAGTGGTTTGTTGGTGGAACTTTAAATGCCTCAGTTAATGCATTGGATCGCCATGTAGAACAAGGTCTTGGAGATCGAGTTGCCTTCTACTTTGAAGGAGAACCTGGCGATAGTCGAACAATTACCTATGCTCAACTACTCATTGAAGTAAAGAAGGCTGCAAACGCTCTTACTGGATTAGGAATTACTTCTGGAGATCGTGTTGCAATTTACATGCCGATGATTCCAGAAGCTGCAATTGCCATGTTGGCTTGTGCCAGAATCGGCGCTCCCCACTCTGTTGTTTTTGGGGGTTTCTCTGCAGACGCACTTTTATCTCGGATTCAAGATGCAGATGCAAAGTTGGTAATTACTGCCGATGGTGGATTTAGAAAGGGCTCTCCATTTGCACTAAAGCCTGCTGTTGATGAGGCTTTAAAAGGTAAACATAATGTAGAACATGTTTTAGTAGTCCAGCGAACTAAGCAAGAAACAGTCTGGAATGATAAAACTGATATTTGGTGGCATGAGATCATGAACAAGCAATCTGAAGATCATGTTGCACAATCTTTTGATTCTGAGCATCCACTTTTTATCCTGTACACATCTGGTACAACCGCCAAGCCGAAAGGAATTTTTCACACAACGGGGGGATATTTAACCCAAGCAGCATATACACACAAGGTTGTCTTTGATCTAAAGCCAAGCACTGATGTCTACTGGTGCACGGCCGATGTTGGTTGGGTTACAGGACATAGCTACATTGTTTATGGTCCATTAATCAACGGTGCAACACAGGTTATGTATGAAGGAACTCCCGATACACCACATAAGGGGCGCATATTTGAACTGATTGAAAAGTACGGTGTAACGATTTTGTACACCGCGCCAACATTGATTCGCACATGGATGAAATGGGGAGATGAGTTTCCACGAGCACATAACTTAAATTCATTGCGCTTGTTGGGCTCCGTAGGAGAACCAATTAATCCGGAAGCGTGGATGTGGTACCGAGATGTTATCGGTGGAAACAACTGTCCGATCGTAGATACTTGGTGGCAAACTGAAACCGGCGGAATAATGATTTCTCCGCTGCCTGGAGTTACTGCGACTAAACCCGGTTCTGCAATGTCGGCAATTCCAGGCATCAGTGCTGTCGTTGTTGATGATAAAGGTGTTCCTGTTACAAAAGGTCACGGCGGATTTTTAATTCTAGATAAACCGTGGCCAGGAATGTTGCGCGGAATCTGGGGCGAAGATGAGAGATATAAAGAAACATATTGGTCTCGTTTCCCAGGAATTTACTTTGCAGGTGATGGAGCAAAGTTAGATAAAGATGGAGCGATTTGGCTTTTGGGAAGAGTAGATGATGTGATGAATGTTTCTGGCCATCGCATATCAACAACAGAAGTTGAATCAGCATTGGTCTCACATGAATCTGTTGCAGAGGCTGCAGTCGTAGGTGCACATGATGCAATGACTGGGCAGGGAATAGTTGCCTTTGTAATCTTGCGTGGAGGCATGACACATGCAAATGGGAATGAACTTGTTACCCAACTTCGAAATCATGTTGCAAAAGAAATTGGTGCAATTGCTAAGCCACGACAAATATTGGTTGTGGCAGAGCTTCCAAAGACTCGAAGTGGAAAGATTATGCGTCGACTACTTAAAGACGTCGCTGAGAATCGTCAGGTTGGTGATGCCACTACTTTGGCAGATCCAAACGTGATGAAGCTAATTGCGCAGGGTTTAAACACAACTAGCGAAGATTAAGTACCTCCGTTGAGATTAGTGGCGGTTAATTATGGATTTTAAAGAGTGAAACTAAATCTTTATTCCAAGATGCTCTTGCGTTAAACCGATTAACTCCGCCACTGAGTTAATAACACCTATGTGCTTATAAGCAACATCACCATTGGGTGCAATAAACCAAGTTACAGGTACTCCTAAACCAAAATATTGACGTGATCGGCCATCGGAGTCATAGAGATTTGGCCAGGTAATTCCATTGTTTACTACAAACTCTTGCGCATCTTGCAAATTCGCCTCTTCGACATTCACACCAACAAGTTGAACAGCACCTTTTGCCTTTTCGTAAAAACGAACAAAGTGTGGAATCTCTTCAACACAGGGAGCACACCAGGAACCCCAAACGTTGACAATCATGGGTCCTCGTAATGCACCTAGTTGGGCTCCTGCGCTTTGATCTAAACAATCTAAAGAAGTTCCACCTGTCCATAATTTTTCACTCGAAATCTCGGTGCAGTCAACTACTGCCCCGATCTGCTTTGAGGATTGATTGTTCTTTTCCGAATTAACAGTTGCTTGGGTGCATGAGGCCAACAAAAGTATAGAAACTGCTATTAAGAGTTTTTTCATCGGAAATCCTTGTCGTTCTTAACAAGATCCATTGCCTTTTTCTTATCCATCTCGCCAATTCCAACGCTTGGACAAATTTTAGCAACTGGACATGCACCGCATGCAGGTTTGCGCGAATGACAGATTCTGCGTCCATGCCAAATCATTCTTTGCGAAAGATTTGTCCACTCTGCCTGTGGAATTAGTTGTTGGACGGCCATTTCGACTTTAACCGGATCTTTTTCATCAGTCCAACCAAATCTTCTCGATAATCTTCCAAAGTGTGTATCTACGGTTATTCCTGGTGTATCAAATGCATGGCCCAACACAACATTTGCAGTCTTTCGACCAACTCCAGGCAATGTAATCAACTCTTCAAGTGTGCTCGGTACTTCTCCACCAAAATCTTCGAGGATCTTTATGCTCAGTCCTTTTATATGTCGAGCCTTTGCACGATAAAACCCACTTGAATGAATTAGATCTTCAATTTCGTGCAGATCTGCCTTTGCGTAAGCTTTAGGATTTTTATACTTTCGAAATAGTGCGGGAGTAATAGTGTTAACTCTCTTATCTGTACATTGTGCGCTTAGAACGGTAGCAATTATTAATTCAAGTGGATTAGTAAAATCTAATTCACAGCGAATATTGGGGTAAGTCTTGGTCAAGATACGGTAAACGGCCTTAGCCTCTTTTCGAATTTCGCTATCAACCAACATGGATGTAAACTACCGTGCGTGACCCCAGAAGAATCTATAGTTCGTAAGGCGCCTTTATTTACCGCCCTTGAGGAATCTTCCGCGATCTCACTTCATGCGTCAATGGATTCAGTGAAAATCTCAAAAGGGTCCATCTTGTTTGCAGAAGGAGATGAGGGCGATCATCTTTATGTGATTGTTGAAGGCAAGATAAAACTGGGTACATCTAGCGGAGATGGGCGAGAGAACTTGCTTTCAATTCTTGGTCCTGGTGAAATGTTTGGTGAGCTCAGTCTTTTTGATCCCAATCCCCGCACATCTACTGCAACTGCCGTGACAGATGCCAAACTTTTAAGCCTTGGTCAAGCAAAACTTATTCCGTGGCTGACAGAAAATCCTCGAGTATCACTCAATCTCTTAGCCAGTCTTGCACAACGCCTGCGCCGTACAAATGAAGCAGTAGGCGATCTAGTTTTCTCAGATGTTCCAGGCAGAGTTGCAAAAGCGCTGATTGATTTAGGTGAGCGATTTGGTAAACAAACTGATGAAGGTCTACTTGTCAATCACGATTTAACCCAGGAAGAGTTAGCACAGCTAGTTGGTGCATCTCGAGAAACGGTCAATAAAGCACTTGCAGATTTTGCAGGGCGCAATTGGTTGAAACTTGATGGTCGCGCAGTTCTCATCACGGATTTAGAGAGACTTTCAAAGCGAAGTAAATAAACTCATCGCATTTGGCGACTGGGCCTGAGAAAAATCTAAACCATTTCTTTAGTTAAAGTAATTTGTTACTTCTTAATTGCGACTTCTAGTCAGTAATTTCTACGGTCAACTCAATCTCAACCGGTGAGTTCAGTGGCAATTCTGCGATTCCAACTGCGCTGCGGGCATGCTTTGCACCATCTCCCCAGATAGAAATAAACAATTCTGAAGCACCATTGACAACTGCTGGGTGATTTACAAAACCGGCAACTCCATTTACATATCCCACGACACGTACGATTTTTGTAATTTTATTTACATCGGCAACTGTCTGAACCGCTGCTAAAGCGTTGAGAGCACAAATTTGTGCGAGCTCTTTTGCTCTTTCAGGAGTAATCTCGCCATCAACTTTTCCAGTTGCAACCATTTCCCCATTTCGTAATGGAAGTTGACCGGCAGTAAAAACTAGATTCCCTGTGCGGATTGCAGGAACATAGGCAGCAACTGGCTTTGCAGCAATTGGAAGCTCTAATCCGAGTTCTTTTATCTTTGCTTGGACATCAACTTTATTCACGCAAGAGCTCTTTTCATGTAGGCAACTAATTGCTCACCTGTGCCTGGTGCGGGAATTACTTGTACGAGTTCCCAGCCATCGGAGCCCCATGTATCTAAAATTTGTTTTGTCGCATGTGAAAGAAGTGGAACTGTTGCGTATTCATACTTAATCATTTATTTAAACTCTCTTTAACTAGGGATGAAACTAACGCTCCATCTGCTTTACCTGCAATTTTTTGCTTTATAGCGCCCATAACTTTGCCCATATCTGCAGGACCTGCAGCTCCAGTCGAAGAAATTGCATCGGCAATAATCTTTTTGATCTCATCGGCAGTTAACTGTGCAGGTAGGTATTTTGCAATAACTTCACCTTCTGCTTTTTCAAGGGCAGCCTTTTCTGGATGCCCAGCGCTTTCAAATGCTTCGGCAGCTTCGCGACGCTTCTTAGCTTCCCGAGATAGAACAACAATCAACTCTTCATCGCTTAATGTTCGTGCCTCTTTTCCAGCTACCTCTTCATTGGTAATAGCTGTCAAGACCATGCGAATTGTGCCGGAGACTATTTCATTTCGCCCACGAATTGCATCTGTTAAATCTGCTCGTAAAGTTTCTTTTATGCTCATTTTGTTAACTCTACAGCTAATAGCTCACCGATTTGTGCCGTATTTAGTGCCGCCCCTTTGCGTAAATTATCTCCGCATAGGAACAGATCGATAGATTTCTTATCATCTAATGATTGGCGAACACGACCAACCCAAGTTGGGTCGGTTCCTACAACGTCATTTGGGGTTGGAAACTTCTTGTTTTCTGGGTCATCAAGCAAGATAACCCCTGCAGCTTTTTCTAGAATCTTTTGCGCTGCTTTTCGTGTGACTTCGTTTTTGAATGTGGCATGTACAGCAAGTGAGTGTGTTGTTAAGACAGGAACTCGAACACATGTTGCTGAGACTTTTAACTTTGGCATTCCAAGAATCTTGCGCGACTCATTGCGAACCTTAAGTTCTTCTGATGTATACCCGGCTTCGGCGAGTGAACCAGCCCAAGGAATAATGTTGAGTGCTAGAGGTGCTGGAAATGGTGAAGAGTCCTTAATGATTTTTCTAACATCAGATGTCGCTTCTCCCGCATTTGTTCCAGCAACCTTAGAAATTTGATCTCGAAGGCCATCAATACCTGGCTGACCTGCACCAGATGCAGCTTGATATGAGGCAACTACTAGTTCTTTTAATTCAAACTTTTTGTGGAGTGCACCCATTGCGACAATCATTGACATAGTTGTGCAGTTTGGGTTTGAAATAATTCCTTTTGGTCTTTTCTTTGCCGCCTTTGGATTTACTTCTGGAACAACCAATGGCACTTTTGGATCCATTCGAAATGCACCTGAGTTATCCACGACAATCGCACCGCGTGATACTGCAATTGGAGCCCACTTTGCAGAGATCTCATCTGGAACATCAAACATTGCAACATCTATTCCATCAAATGCTTCTGGGGAGAGTGCAACAACTGTTAACTCTTGCCCGCGACAAATAAGTTTTTTACCTGCACTTCTCGCAGATGCAATTAAACGGATCTCGCCCCAAACATCTTTACGCTCAGACAAAATGCTGAGCATCACTGTTCCGACTGCCCCTGTTGCTCCTACTACGGCCAAAGATGGTTTCTTTTTTGCTTTACTCATCGCCCTGAACCTCCGTATACGACTGCTTCATTTTGGTCTGCATCAAGTTCAAAAGCTGTGTGGGCAGCTTTTGCGCCTCTTTCTAGATCTGCTGCGCGGCAAATGACTGAAATACGAATCTCTGAAGTTGAAATCATTTCGATGTTGATTCCTGCATCAGATAGTGCGCCAAAGAATGTTGCTGTAACTCCAGGATGTGAACGCATTCCTGCGCCAACTAAAGACAATTTACCGATCTGGTCATCGTATTGAATCGATGCAAAGCCAACCTCGCCTTGTAGTTTTTGCAAAATAGATGTTGCTTCGGCGCCTTCTGCTTTAGGTAATGTAAATGAGATATCAGTTAGACCTGTAGCTGCTGCAGAAACATTTTGTACAATCATGTCGATATTGATGTCGGCATCGGCGATTGCCTGAAAGATGCGTGCAGCCACGCCAGTGCGGTCAGGCACACCAACGATTGTAATTTTCGCTTCACTTTTATCATGAGCGATTCCTGAGATGATTGCTTGTTCCATAGCGCCTCCTTCTGGATGATCTTTGACCACCCATGTTCCTTCGTTATTAGAAAAAGATGAACGTACATGAATGGGTAAGTTGTAACGGCGGGCATATTCAACGCATCGTAGATGCAAAACTTTTGCACCACTTGCCGCAAGTTCTAACATTTCGTCATAAGTAACTGTCTTTAATTTTTTTGCACTTGGGACAACGCGTGGATCGGCGCTGAAAACTCCATCAACATCGGTATAAATTTCACAGACATCTGCATCTAGGGCAGCAGCAAGAGCAACGGCAGTTGTATCGCTACCACCGCGACCAAGTGTTGTAACATCTTTTGTATCTTGTGAAATTCCTTGAAATCCGGCAACGATTGCAATTGCACCACTATCTAATGCTTCTTTGATTCGACCTGGAGTGACATCAATAATGCGAGCGCGACCATGTGCTGATGTAGTTATAACTCCTGCTTGGCTTCCAGTAAATGATGAGGCCTCATGGCCTAAATTATTAATGGCCATCGCAAGTAGGGCCATTGAGATTCTCTCTCCAGCTGTAAGTAACATGTCTAATTCACGGCCCTGCGGAATTGGAGTTATCTGTTCGGCCAAATCAATAAGCTCATCAGTTGTATCGCCCATCGCTGAGACCACAACAACGACCTGATTGCCATCTCGCTTAGCGGCAACAATACGGTTGGCAACACGCTTGATGCCCTCTGCATCAGCAACAGATGAGCCACCATATTTTTGAACGATCAATCCCATGAATTAATCATGAAGCAAGAAAAGAGTTGGGGCTACCCAATTTTCAATATTTCTCAAATAATGAGACGAGAATACTCTCAAATAATGAGATTAAGCGTCGCGGCGGCCCTCAAAGGCGCGACCGAGAGTGACCTCATCTGCATACTCAAGGTCTCCACCCACAGGCAGACCGCTAGCTAGGCGAGAGACCTTTATACCCATCGGCTTAATAAGGCGCGAAAGATAGGTGGCCGTAGCTTCACCTTCTAGATTTGGGTCCGTTGCCAAAATAACTTCGGTAATTTCAGAATCAGCCAACCTTGTCATTAGCTCACGAATCCGCAGCTGTTCTGGACCAATGCCATCAATCGGTGAGATTGCACCGCCAAGTACATGGTACTTACCTCGAAACTCTCGTGTTCGCTCTATTGAAATGACATCTTTACTCTCTTCAACAACACAAATAGAAGTGTTCTCGCGGCGTGGATCACGGCAGATGCGGCATTCATTTTCTTCCGAAACGTTCCCGCAGTGAACGCAAAACTTAACGCGCTCTTTAACCGTGCGAATTGAATCAACAAGTGCGGATGCAACTTCAGGATCAGATTGCAAAATGTGAAAGGCTATACGTTGAGCACTTTTTGGACCAATTCCAGGCAGGCGTCCTAGAGCATCGATTAGATCTTGAATTGCACCTTCATACATTCCAGACATTAACTACTTACCTTCAATTACTTGCGCGCCAAGTTCTTGCATCAACAAAGCAGCACCAGATAATTGATTGGGATCAGAAGGTGCCTCTGATGTTCGGGTTTCTCGTGCAATTGGTGTATTTGTGTCAATTGATGGATCTACTACAACAGCAATTTTTCTATCTATTCCAACAACATCGATAAATGCATTACGCAAAATTACATCTGATTCAGATCGCTCAAAACTTTCTTTAGCTCCTGGATTAACAATTCCAATTGTGATTGCCTCTTCATCTACTGATAACACTTGTGCTGAAGCACTTAGAAGTGACCAGGTAAGTCTGCGGCGTTTTTTAACATCCTCAATAACATCCGGCCATGCTCGACGTAAAGCTGCAATATCAAAGTTGCCTGGAACCTTTGCCTTTGGTGCAGCGCTCGGTGCAGATTCTTTTGCTTTAACAGTTGGTGTTACGGCTTCAATTTTAGAACTACTAGGCGCATCAGTCGAATGAGTGTTGGCGATTTTTTCTTTTGCCTCCACGTTTCGAACTGGGGCAGATGATGCAGAAGAAGTAGAAGTAGAGGACGCTGCAGATGAAGTAAGAGGAGCAATGTTTTCTGCCCGTTCAAGTCTTTCGATTCGAGAAAGTATGCCTGATTCCCCGTTGTCACCAATAGGTAGCAAAATTCGCCCGCAAATAAGCTCAAGAATTAGACGTGGCGCAGTTGCTCCGCGCATTTGGGTTAAACCTTCGGCAGCAATGTCTGCTGCACGCGAAAGATTTGCACTTCCAATTCGATTGGATTGATTGCGCATTCTCTCCATTTGATCTTCGGGTAAATCACGCAAAATTGAGTTTGCGGTTGAATCCCTTAAGGCATCGACAATCATCAAGTCTCGCAAACGCTCCAACATATCGCTAGTAAAACGACGTGGATCATGGCCCGACTCGATCACGCGATCAATGGTTTTAAATAAAGTTGCGCCATCACGTGCTGCAATTGCATCAAGTGCGTCATCTAATAATGCGCCATCTGTAAAGCCAAGCAGTTGAACTGCAATCTCATAACTAACGCCATCTTTTCCTGCACCTGCAAGTAATTGACCAAGTACGGAAAGAGCATCTCTAACGGATCCACCGGATGCTCTCACAACAAGAGGGATCACGCCTTTAGCAACTTTTACACCTTCGGCATCACAAATCTTTTCAAGATGAAGAGCGAGAACTCCTGGTGGCACTAAGCGAAATGGGTAGTGATGTGTTCTTGATCTAATTGTTGCAATTAACTTATCTGGCTCTGTTGTTGCAAAAATAAAAATAACATGTGCGGGTGGCTCTTCGACAACCTTTAGAAGTGCATTTGCTGCACCTGGTCCAAGTTGATGTGCTTCATCGATAATATAAATCTTGTAGCGGCTATGTACTGGAGCAAAAAAAGCTTTGTCGCGAAGATCTCTTGCGTCGTCAACTAAGCCATGTGTTGCAGCATCAAGTTCGATGACATCTAATGATCCCGGACCATTTGCAACTAAATCTGTGCATGATTGGCATTGCCCGCAAGGATTTGGCGTTGGTCCTTTTTCACAGTTAAGCGAGCGCGCCATGATTCGGGCACTAGAAGTTTTTCCGCAACCGCGCGGACCACTAAACAAATATGCATGATGCGTGCGTCCTGTTTCCAACGCATTTGAAAGTGGAACAGTTACATGTTCTTGCCCAATTACATCTGCAAATACAGATGGGCGGTATTTACGATACAAAGCTAATGACATCGCCACATCTCCTCTGCTGACCTCTAATGGTCTCTACTGTTCTTCACTCATCACTGCTGTTCTTTATAAAACTTAAAAACTCTTTGTATAACTTCAAACTGTAAAGGACCCCTCGCACACCCGCCAGAGCGGACCTACCCTTGCTGCATTCCTGCCCTGGGGGAGTTCAGTACGGTAACGCCGTACGAGGGATCTGGCGTAATCATAGTTATAGCCACCGATAGAGTTCTCCCTCTCGGGAGGATTCGCATAGCGGCCGAGTGCGCACGCTTGGAAAGCGTGTAATGGGTTAAACCATTCGAGGGTTCAAATCCCTCATCCTCCGCCAACTTAAATATCGACTCCGATGTATTTAGTCTGCAAGAACTCATGAATTCCATCAAAGCCACCTTCTCGGCCTAATCCAGACTGCTTTACCCCACCAAATGGTGCAGCTGGATCCGAAATAATTCCTTTATTGATCGCAACCATTCCAGATTCCATTGCCTCTGCAGTTCGTAGTGCTCGAGTTAAATCCGATGAAAATACATAACTAATCAATCCAAATTCGGTGTCATTTGCTAATTCAATACCTTCTTCATCGGTATCAAAAATTACTATTGGTGCAACTGGACCAAAGATTTCGTGAAGCAATATTGGATTATCTTTTTGCACAACAAGAACTGTTGCTGGGTAAAAAGCACCCTCGCCTTCTGGTTTCACGCCACCTACTTCAACTTTTCCACCCGCTGCAATTGCTTGATCAACAAGATCTGCAATTTTATTTCGCTCCTTCATGGAGACATAAGCGCCCAAAGTAGTTGAGCTGTCGGTACCCCGGCCCATTACATAGTTCGACATTGACTTACTCATCTGAGCAATAAATTCTTTTGCAATTCCACGTTGAACAAAAATTCGATTTGCAGACGTACAGGCCGCACCGCCATTACGCATCTTGGCAAGAGAAAGCTGAGGAATTGTTACGGCTAAATCAGCATCATCGTGAATGACAACTTGAGCATTTCCGCCAAGTTCCATTGAACAGCGAATCACACGATCTGCAGCTTCCTTAATTAGCACTCGTCCAACTTCGGTTGAACCAGTAAAGGAAAGATTCTTCACTCGTGGGTCGTGCAACATTTTTGAGATTGCCGGACCTGTCTTTTCAGGGAGAACTAAATTAAGAACTCCCTTTGGCAATCCTGCACGCTCCATTAAATCAACAATGTACATGGCTGTTAGCGGTGTTTCTCCTGCTGGCTTTAGAATCATGGTGCAACCTGCGGCAACTGCAGGACCAATTTTGCGCGTTGCCATAGCTGCTGGAAAGTTCCACGGTGTAATCAAAATTGAAAGACCAATTGGCTCATGAGTTACAAGAATTCGCTTATCCCCGGATGGTGATTTTCGAAAATCACCAGGTGTTCGAACTGCTTCTTCGGCAAACCAACGGAAAAACTCTGCAGCATATGTTGCTTCCCCGCGAGCATCAGGCATTGCTTTCCCGTTTTCGCGAGAGATGATTGTTGCAATTGCCTCATTTTCGGCAGTCATTAATTCAAATGCTTTACGTAAAATCTCAGATCTAAATCGAGATGTAGTTTTTGCCCATTCTTTTGCTGCCGCATCTGCTGCATCTATTGCCGCATCACACTGTTTATCGCCAGCAATTGAAACTTCTGCTATTACTGAACCGTCACTTGGATCATAAACTGGGAGTTTGCCGATTCCATCAATCCATTGGCCATTGATATACAACTGAGTTTGCATAGATTCAAGCATACGCTGAGCCCAAGAAACAGTGAAGTTTTGAGTACCTGAGGTAGAGTGATACATGTTCGGTTGCATTTTTTGCAACGAAAAAAGGAGTTTTTGTGCCAAAGTCTTGGACAGATGATGCACCCGCCCCAGAAGTGCTTAAAGATCAAGCGCACCTAAAGGACTCGTTCTTTTATACAACAAAACGCCGCCTATTAGGCAATCCACTCAACCGCCATTCACTTGGCCATCAAAGATTAAGTAAGCGATACGCCTTAGGTATTTTATCTTCTGACTGTATTTCATCATCAGCATATGGCTCTGAACAAATATTGATTGCACTTTTGCCAGCATTTGGTTTAGCAGCTTTTGCAATTTTGATGCCGATGACTGCAGTTGTATTGGCAATTTTGCTTATTATCACTCTCTCCTACCGTGATGTCATAAATGTTTATACAAAAGTAGGTGGGGCTTATATTGTTTCGCGTGATAATTTTGGACCAGTCGTTGCGCAGATTGCAGCAGTAGCACTGATTCTTGATTACGTTGTGACAGTTGCAATTCAATCAGCAGCTGGAGTTGCCGCAATCATTTCTACTTTCCCATCTTTAAGTCCATACAAAATTCCAATGATCCTTGTTGTAATCATCTTATTAACCTATGGCAATCTTCGTGGTGTTAAAGAAGCTGGTAAGGCATTTGCCTTCCCAACGTATTTTTTCGTGGGTTCAATGTTTATCGTCTTTTCAATGGGTTTGTATCGCCAATTTAACGGAACGTTAGTTCAGCTCAGCGTTGAACAGCCTGGTGCGATAGAAATCGGTGAAAGCCAAGGATTGCTCACTTTTGCTGCAATATTTATTCTTCTTCGTGCATTTGCAAATGGTGGATCTTCTCTGACTGGACTTGAGGCTATCTCTGATGGCGTTGCGCTCTTTAAAACACCAGAACACGTAAACGCTCGTCGAACTTTGTACACGATGAGCGCCTTACTTGGCACATTAGTACTTGGAGTCTCTTGGTTTGCCCACAAAATTCACGCAGTTCCATATGAATCTGGTACCCCGACTGTAATTTCTCAAATTGCAAAAACCATTGTTGGAGAAGGAGCTTTTGGAACTTTCATGTTCTTCATGGTTCAGCTATCAACAATGCTTATTTTGTTTGCAGGAGCAAACACAACATATAGCGCATTCCCTATCTTGGTAAATTTTGTAGCAACAGATGGTTATTTGCCTCGCCAGTTAACAAAGCGTGGTCACAGGCTGGCATTCTCAAACGGAATCCTTTTACTGGCTGGTGGAGGAATTTTCTTAGTCCTAATTACTGGTGGATCTGTTGAGCATTTAGTCGCCTTTTACGCACTTGGCGTCTTTACAGGATTTGCATTAGCGGGTTTTGGAATGTTGAAACATGCCCTTCGTAATCGCACCGGTTCATGGAAAGTTAAAGTTTTTATCCACGGTCTTGCCGGAAGTGTTTCTTCTCTTATCGTTGTAATTTTCTCAGTCGTTAAGTTCACTGAAGGTGCATGGCTGGTTCTTGTCACCGCACCAATTATGGTTGTTTCGTTTTTACGTTTGCGCCGTCAATACACTCGTGAGCAAGAAGCACTTTCTGTAAAACAACATCAAGAGCGCGCTACGTCTATTGCTCGCCATGACGTAACTGTTTTGGTAGACAATGTTGATATTGCAACCGTGGGCGCCATCCGATATGCGCGCAGTTTAAAACCGCGCGAATTAACAGCTGTTCACTTTGTTATCGATGATCGCAGAGCAGATGAGATTCAAAAAGCTTGGGCAGCATCAGATGCATTAGAAGATGTAACACTTGAATTAATTGATTGCCCCGACCGAAGACTGGCAAATGCTGCACTCGATTACGCTATTCGAATGACGGAAAAACCAGATGTTGAATTGACGCTATTACTTCCTCGACGTTCATACTCTGGATTCTTAGGACGCTTATTGCATGACCAAACGGCTGAAAAGATTGCTGCACCAATATCCCAGTTGCCACGTGTGGTTGCCACGATTGTTCCCTTTGATGTTGAGAAAATCATTTCTGGAGCAAGTTTTGTCTCACCAACAACCGCTAAAGCTGTAAAAACCTCAATTGCAAAACCGGTTGTTAAAGCAACGCCGGTAAATATCGAGCCAGTAAGTCACTACGCCGAAAGCGTTACACCTATTGGTGAAATCACTTGGCGAAAGAGAGCACAGGTTCAAGGACGCGTGACTGCGATTCGAATGGCACCGCGCGGGGCTGCGCCAGTTTTAGAAGTTGAGATTTGGGATGAGACAGGTGGTGTTTCACTTCAATTCTTGGGAAGACGCGAGATTGCGGGCTTAGAAGTTGGTTCTGAACTACGCGCAGAAGGCATGGTTGGTGAAGAAGAAGGCTCGATGGTGATTCTTAATCCTTCTTACGAACTACTTGTATAAAGTTCTTTATCAACACCGCACACTCATCAACTAAAACTCCCGACCGGACTTCAGTTCTAAAAGTGCTTCGTGGATCGCGCAGTAAATCCCAAACCGATCCAACAGCTCCGGCTTTTTCATCCCAGGCTCCAAAAACAACAGTTTGAATTCGAGACTGCGCAATCGCACCAGCACACATTGCACATGGTTCAAGAGTTACTACAAGTGTTAGGTTTTCTAATTTCCATGTCCCAAGTTTTTGTGATGCCCGTCGTAATGCAACAATTTCTGCGTGCGCAGTTGGATCATTATGGAGTTCTCGTTCATTGTGGGCCACAGAGATCAATTCGCCAGATTTATCAAAAATTGCGGCACCAACTGGAACATCACCACTATCTAAAGCACCACGTGCCGCTGTCAAAGCAACACGCATCATTTCAATATCATCCATTACTTAATCATCCGTCATTGACTGCGGCTCACAAATCAAGTAGTTCAGCAAACTCTTCACCAAAACCAAGTCGTGATGCAATTGCTTCGAGTTGTTCATCAGGGAATAACTCTTCATCATCACATAACGCTGAAATTTCCATTCCACTCATACCTAAGTCGGCAAGGATTTCAAGATGTCCTGTTGGCCCAGCTTCATCATCATCTTCTGGAATTGGTAGATCTGCAATTTCTAAAAGTTCTTCTGCAACAGGATAATCCAAAGCGGCCGTGGCGTCGCTTAAAAATAATGAAATCTGTGAACCTAAAACACGAATTAAAATAAAGAACTCTTCATCAATGGCGATCAGTGCGATAGAACCACCATTTGTTTGCTGCGACTTTAGCCGAGTAATTATCTGCGCAATATCGTAAGGGTCGGAAAGTTCTGCCAGTGTCCATCGGCCATCCTCGTGCCAGGCTGCAACTGCAATATCTGCTTCATTTACAAATTCTCGTGGGTCATCTTTAATCTCATCAAAAGATTCGATCTCTTCGACGTCTTCGAGCCCATCTGGCAGGTCATCTTCAAAGTCGGACATGTGAGAATACTTTCACTCATTTGCAAGGAAAGAAACCCCTGTAAGGTATGGGGTATGAAAGTACATGTCGCAAACCACCCGCTAATAAGCCATAAATTGACGGTATTGCGCGATGTGCGAACTGACTCACCAACGTTTAGACGATTGGTTGAAGAACTTGTAACTCTTTTAGCCTACGAGGCCACCAGAGAAGTTCGAACTATTGAAGTTGAAGTAACAACACCAGTAACGAAAACAAAAGGGCGAAAACTAGCCGACCCCCGTCCAGTTGTTGTGCCTATTCTGCGAGCTGGTCTTGGAATGCTCGAAGGGATGAGTAAATTGTTACCCACCGCTGAAGTGGGATTCCTTGGCATGGTTCGGGATGAAAAAACTTTGGAAGCTAGCACTTACGCAAATAGATTGCCTGAAGACCTATCTGGTCGTCATGTATTTGTTTTAGATCCCATGCTTGCAACTGGTGGAACATTAATAATGGCTTTTCATTATTTGATTGATCTTGGAGCAACTGACATTACTGCTGTGTGTATTTTGTCTGCACCTGAAGGAATTGCTGCGGTTGAGAAGGAGTTTGCTAACTCTAAAGTTCCAATAACAATCGTAACCGGCGCACTTGATGAAAAATTAAATGAGCACGGATACATAGTTCCGGGTCTTGGAGATGCTGGCGATCGACTTTACGGAGTGGTGTAATGGCAAATACTTCTCCTGGATACGGAATTACTATTCGTGTTGAAGGAAATCCTGACTCGAACCCAGTTGCACTTGCCACTGCAGTAATCACAGGAGCCGGAGCCACAATTACCGCTTTAGACGTTGTTGAATCACAAATTGAACGAGTCGTTTTGGACATAACTTGTGACACTATCGATTCAGCTCATGCAGATGACATAACTGCAGCTATCTCAAAGAATTCATCATTGACGGTGAGAAAAGTTAGTGATCGAACCTTTCTTTTACACCTTGGAGGCAAAATTGAGATTGCCTCTAAAGTACCTTTAAAGACTCGTGATGATTTATCTCGTGCTTACACACCTGGTGTTGCACGAATCTGCCAAGCAATTGTTGCTGACCCATCTGATGCAAGGCGTCTTACTATTAAAAGAAACACTGTTGCAGTTGTTACCGATGGTTCTGCCGTTCTAGGTCTTGGAAACATTGGGCCTGCGGCAGCTTTGCCAGTTATGGAAGGAAAAGCAGCACTGTTTAAGCGCTTTGCAGATGTTGATGCCTGGCCAGTTTGTCTTGATACTCAAGATGTAGATGAAATTGTTCGTACAGTTCAATTGATCGCTCCCGTTTATGGAGGAATCAATTTAGAAGATATCTCTGCGCCCAGGTGTTTTGAGGTCGAACGCCGACTTCGTGAGTTATTAGATATTCCTGTTTTCCATGATGATCAGCATGGAACTGCCATTGTTGTTCTTGCTGCCCTTCGAAATGCGCTTAAGTTAGTTAAGAAAGATTTAAAGTCGGTCAAAATAGTTTTAAGTGGAGTTGGCGCCGCCGGCAATGCAATTGCGCGTTTACTGACCCTTAATGGTGCAAGCAACATAATTGGTTTCAATAACTTGGGTGTAATTAATCATTCAATGAAATCTGATGATGTAATGCAGCAATGGTTTATCGATCATAGCAATCCGACTAACTTCTCTGGGACAATCTCAGAAGCAATGATTGGTGCTGATGTTTTTATCGGTGTTAGTGCGCCTAATGTTTTAACAGAGTCAGATGTAGCTGCGATGTCTTCGGGTTCAATTGTTTTTGCACTTGCTAATCCTGATCCTGAGATAGATCCTGTAATTGCTCGTAAATACGCTTCCGTCGTTGCAACAGGACGAAGTGATCAGCCAAATCAGATTAACAACGTTCTGGCTTTTCCAGGAATTTTTCGCGGGCTTTTAGATGCAAACGCCCACAAGATTAGCGATGAGATGTTAGTTGCTGCTGCAGAGGCGATTGCAGACTGTGTAACGCCAGAACAACTTAATTCATCTTTTATTGTTCCAAGTGTCTTTGATGCAAATGTCGTCAAAGCGGTTGCTACAGCAGTTAAAAACTCTGTGGTCGCCTAGTTTTACTTCCACTAACTCCGCCAGCAATTACTCCCGCGTAAGTCATTATGATTCCAGTTACCAAATAGAAACTGATACTTACACCTTTGGTTGGTGCAACAATGTCAATAATCAAAGAACTAAAGAGTTGGCCACCAACGCTATAGAGGGTAAATGTCAGTACACCAAGATGTTGAACAATGCTGGAAGCAAAAGAAATATAGATCACTCCAATTATGCCTCCTGTATAAATCCACCAAGGGCCCTGAGGAAGTGGTACAAGTTCATATTGTCCTGTTAATACTCCGACCACAACTAATAAAACCAACAAACTAGTTCCAGACATAAAGTTAAACAGTGAAGTCGTAAAACCTTGTTGTGTGTTTTCATTTATTTGACCATTCAGGGCCCGCTGAAAACCAACCAATAAACCAGCGGTGCAACCGGCAATCACAGTTAAAACCGATAAATTATTTGCTTCAATGCGATCCAGAACAGAAACAAGCACTGCTGTTATCGTAATTACAACAGCTAATACTCTTCGGCGGGTGATTAAACGCTTACCACCACCGGTAAATCCAATTCGGTCAACAAATAGTGACATGAATGTTTGCCCAGCAGTTGATGCAACCGTAAAAATTGCAACACCTACTAGTGGGACTATCTGCGTCTGTATCGCGATGTAACACCCACCCAGTGAGCCTGCAAAGAGCTTCCATCTTGCAATTTCTTTACGAGCAATTGCACCTCGCAAATTTCTGAGTCCAGTTTTTATCTTTGGGTTAAACAGGGTAACAAAGGAAATAATTAGCAAACCAGAGCCAAAAGAGATTAACGCCGCTTGTAACCCATTGTTTAACCGATGCGATAGCTCTCCATTAATTCTCGCTTGAAGCGAGATCATTCCACCTGAAAGAGCAGCTAGTAGATCTAATCGCATTACTTACGTGCGCCATCAAACTTCCGTTTATCCGCGATCCAATCCATGAGTGCGAATAGAACGCCTGAAATAACAAAGGTTAAGTGAATAATTACTCTCCAAATTGTTCCTTCGCCAACTTCGGCCTGGCCTGATAACTCAATGAAGTCCTTAAGGAGTTCGATTACTGAAATAGCAACTAATGAGCCAATTAACTTGATTTTTAATCCACTGAAATCAATTGTTCCCATCCAGTAAGGGCGATCTTCTGAGTCGGTTGCAACATCAATTCGAGATACAAAGTTCTCATATCCCGCAAAAATAACCATCAAAATCAAGTTAGCCAATAATGTTAAGTCAAGAAGTGCAAGAAGATCGAGAGTGAACTCTTGTGCATTTACTTCGCCAATATGTATAGCTAAATGATAAAACTCAACAATAAATCGATAAGCCAGAAGTACTAAAGCGCCAACTAAGCCTAAATAAAGAGGTGCCAGTAAGTAACGAGAACGAAAAAGCGTGGATTCAATTCCATGAGTGACTTTGTTCATGTGTAAATTTTAACTCAGTTTTCCAAGGAAAGTGTGGTGTGAAGCCACTCCTCTTCAAGTTTTGATTTTTCCGCCTTTAGGCCGCTTAGTTGGGACTCAATATTGATTAACTCTTCTGGATTAAATGCTGCGGCTTCTTGAGTTGCTTCTAGTTCCTTTATTTGGGATGCACATTTTTCTAACTGTCTATCTAAACGGGTAAGGCCCTTTTTAAGTTGTCGTTGCTCTGCAGCATTTGATGTTTTCTTCTCTTTCTGTAATTCAGGGGCAGAATCTAAATCCTTGGCTCTTTGTTCTAGATATTCATCCACCCCGCGAGGCAGGTCACGTACCTTTTTGTCTCCCAGTAAACCTACGAATCGATCACAAACTCGTTCTAAGAAATATCTATCGTGTGAGATAACAATCAGAGTCCCGCCATAGCTATCTAGGAGATCTTCAAGTTCGGTAAGGGTTTCGATATCAAAATCATTTGTCGGTTCATCTAATAACAAAACATTAGGGCTGTCCATTAACAATCGAGTTAACTGTAATCGCCGCTTCTCGCCACCAGATAAATCCCCAACAGGTGTCCATTGTGATTCGCGATCAAAGCCCAACCGTTCACACAATTGAGATGCTGACAGCTCTCGCCCGCCTCCTAGTTCTACACGGTTGGCAATTTTTTCAACGGCCTCTAACACTCTCCATGTTGGATCTAACTCTGCTAGATGTTGAGTTAAGAATGCAGCCTTGACGGTAACGCCAGTAACTAATTTTCCGGCCGTCGGAACAATTTCCCCAGTTAACGTTCGCATCAACGTTGTCTTACCAGCACCGTTTATTCCAACGATTCCTATCCGATCACCTGGCCCAATGTTCCAGTAAAGATCATCGATTAACTCTTTATCACCTAGTTTTACTTGTAGATGATGAGCCTCATAAACGGTGTTTCCTAAACGGTTGAGTGCAAACTTGAGTAGCTCGCCTTGATCGCGTGGATTTGGTTCATCTGCAATCAAAACGTTTGCTGCATCCACTCGAAACTTGGGTTTTGTTGTCCGAGCTGGCGCGCCTCTGCGCAACCAAGCAAGTTCTTTTCTAATCAAATTGTTTCGTCTTGCATCCATGGCTGATGCCTGTCTTATTCGCTCTGCTTTTGCTAAAACGAAAGCACTATATCCACCGTCGTATTCTTCAACTTTGCCTTCAACAACTTCCCATGTTCGATCTGTGACTGCATCAAGAAACCAGCGATCGTGAGTTACAACAACGACTGCAAGGCCTTTTCTATTATTTATGTATTGAGCCAACCAAGCAACACCTTCTACATCAAGGTGGTTTGTTGGCTCATCAAGCAGAATCAAATCAAGTTCATTAATCAACAACTTGGCAAGGCCAACACGGCGGCGTTCACCACCTGAAAGTTGACCAAATTTGCGATCAAATATGTGATCGTCAAAACTTCCGAATAAGCCTGTAAAAACTTCACGAATCTTTGGATCACTAGCCCATTCATGTTTTTGAGCATCACCAAGTACAACTTCTCCAACAGTACTTTCTGGGTTTGCTAAATCTACTTGTGAAAGTAATCCAATTTTTGCTGCATTGGATTTAGTTACGCGGCCAGAATCAGGTGGTTCAATGTCGGCCATTATTTTCATAAGGGTGCTCTTGCCGGAGCCATTACGGCCGACTATTCCAATCCGATCACCTTCGGAAACTCCAAGGGATACAGAAATTAGAAGCTCTTTAATGTCAAAAGCTTTTGAAACCTCTTCTAAATTAACAACGTTGCGCGCCATGGCGAAAGAAAATCCCCTTAGCTTGCGTGAATTATAAATATTGCAATGATGGAAATCACCGCTCCGCCTGAAAGGAGAAAATATTTAACCCAAGGTTTCATTCCCGTGCGAGCAGCGGCTCGATTAGCAACATCTTTTGTATAGTGCATTACGCGTCCAGCCCATGCAAACTCTGTAGCTAATATTCCAAGTCCAGCTAAAAGAACCAAAATTCCTGGGCCTGGGCCAATCAATGCAACAGCTCCAGCAACAGTAATTGCGCCCCCAATGAGTCCAATGACAATTCGCCAAGCAAGACGACCAGCTGGAGTCCGCTTGATGTAGTAAACAATTGGAAGCTTCATGATGAATCTATTCTACTGTTATTGCCGGTGTAACTACTGACCCCAAGAAGAATGCAGTGGGCGGCCCTCGGCAAAACCTGCCGTGGATTGAATTCCAACTGTAGCTAAATCTGCAAACTCTTCAATGTTTTTTGCTCCAGCATAAGTAAATGAGGAGCGAACGCCAGCAATTATCTCATCAAGTAAATCTTCAACTCCTGGACGTGCGGGATTCAAAAACATTCGAGATGTAGAAATGCCTTCCTCAAAAAGTGCTTTGCGAGCGCGATCAAATGCATCTTCTGTCGAAGTTCGAGCTGCCACTGCGCGAGCAGAGGCCATTCCAAATGACTCTTTATATAAGCGTCCCTGAGCATCACTTTGCAAATCCCCTGGAGATTCATATGTTCCGGCAAACCAAGACCCGATCATCACCTGTGATGCACCTGCGGCAAGAGCGAGTGCAACATCGCGGGGATGACGCACACCTCCATCGGCCCAAACATGTGCACCTAACTTCTTTGTTTCAGTTGCACATTCAAGAACGGCAGAAAACTGCGGACGGCCAACACCGGTTTGCATACGTGTTGTACACATTGCACCTGGTCCAACTCCAACTTTAATTATGTTGGCTCCTGCTTTGACAAGGTCATGTGCACCTTGAGCAGTTACAACATTTCCTGCAACAATTGGAACTTTAGGATTTATTGAGCGAATAGCAGCTAATGCTTCAAGCATTTTCTTCTGATGACCATGCGCCGTATCTACAACCAAAACATCTGCGCCAGATTCAATAAGGGCTGCAGCTTTTGCAGCGACATCTCCATTGATTCCAACTGCCGCAGCAACTCTTAACGCACCTTTTGAATCTAAGGCTGGCGTATAAAGAGTTCCACGAAGTGCACCCAAGCGAGTCATAATTCCAACTAAATCACCGTTAGCCGAAACCGCAGGTGCTAATTTAAGTCGGTGATGGGTTAAAAAATCAAAGGCCTCTCGGGCATTTAATGCATCAGACATAGTTGTGAGCTCTTTACTCATAACCTGGTGTAGTTGAGTAAAGCGGTCAACGCTTTTGCAATCATCTTCTGTAATTATTCCAACAGGCTTTCCATTTTCAACAATTACGACTGCTCCATGTGCTCGCTTGTGCAGCAAACTAACTGCATCTGCAACCGTTGATTCTGGCGATAAAGTAATTGGTGTATCAAAAAAAGAATGACGCTCTTTAACCCACTTAATTACCGAATCCACTACTGCATGTGGAATATCTTGAGGAATAACAGTTAAACCACCGCGACGTGCCATTGTCTCTGCCATACGTCGACCAGCTATCGCTGTCATGTTTGCTACTACTAAAGGAATTGTTGTTCCGGTTCCATCTATGGATGAAAGATCAACATCCATCCGAGATGAAAGCTCTGATTTGCTTGGCACCATGAAAACATCGTCATAGGTGAGGTCGTGGGTTACTTCATTTATGAATCGCACGTAGGGCAACAATACTCAGAATGTCGCCCATTGGCTCATTTTCAGTCAGATGGGTTAACTTGTGCTTATTTACCCAAGGCCCAAGACACTTGAGCAGACTCTTAGCCCTATTAATTCTCTGGTGCAGGTTGGAGCTGGGCAGTAAGGGTTGCGTTCGGCAGTAGCGCAGGGCAAGTGCCACCAGGTGCAATCGAAGGTTCAAAATGCCACCACTCGTTTTCATAGACCCGACATAAACCAAATGTGGCTCCGTTAATTTCGAGCCAACCGGCACCTACCGGTTCGTTTGGGTAGTTCACATCAATTGCTATGCCCCATGGATGATGCGACACATAAGGTGGTGCAACCCATTTGGCTGCTTCTGATTCTGAACCATATTTTTTCACCGCTGATGCAAATAAATACTTTTGTCTTTCTAAAGTCCTAAAGCCAGATGCAATGTAGATTTTTTGTCCATCTTTTGCTGCAGCTGCCTTGGCAGCAGTAAAGCGAATGAGCAACTGTGGATTAAGTTCAATTGGATAATTGAGCCCAGGCTTTATCTCTGATTCTCCAAGTGAATGTTCTGTAGCAACGCATTCTTTTTCTGTATTTGTTACACGAACTTCAAAGGTTATTTTGTTCATACAACTTAATGGAATTGGTAAAGGCTTTATCGATTGGGAAAAACCTGCGCCCTTTACTAGGTATGGTTTTTGCGAATCCTGAGAAACTCCAATTAATAGCGAAAAAAGCAGGAAAAAACCAATCAAAACTCCGCCTTTACGCATGGTTTAAGTCTAGGGGTTGCATTTTAAAATTGGCATGAGATGATTGGGGTCAATTACCAAAGACGGTAATTAACAGAACTAAAAAACGAACCGGGAGAGTACTTCTCAAACGAGTTTCAAAAGCTGAAACCATTGCCGTACAAGTTTTACAAATGCTGACACAGAGTAGCCACAAGCAAACATGTAGATTCGTCCATACAACATCAGTTCGTGTAGACCCGCAGAGGGT
>WLHC01000029.1 GCA_009702925.1 Actinomycetota bacterium | reverse complement strand
TGGCAGATAAGAGAATCTTCCCTGCTGTAAACGTTGTTGCATCCGGAACTCGCAAAGAAGAAATTCTTATGGGATCAGAAGAGCTCAATATTGTTTGGAAACTTCGTCGAGTTCTCCACGCACTTGAGCCACAGGCTGCACTTGAACTTCTCCTTGAAAAGATGAAGGGCACCAAGTCCAACGTTGAATTTTTGATGCAGATCCAGAAGACAACTTCTGGGCCTGATGATTCAAAGTAAGCGTCAATTTCACAAAAACCAGGCTTATCACCTACCCTAAGCACCTGTTAAACAACCGTTTGGTTCACCTGAACATCTGATCACTAAGGTCAGATTTAAAGGACCCAAACATGAATGAGGGAAAAACTATGAAGTCAGAGATTCATCCAGAGTACGTAGAGACTCAAGTAACTTGTGGTTGCGGCGAAAAATTTGTAACTCGCTCAACAGTTACAACAGGTTCAATCTATGTTGAAGTATGTTCTGTATGCCACCCGTTCTACACAGGCAAGCAGCGCATTCTCGATACCGGTGGTCGTGTGGCCAAGTTCGAAGAGCGCTTCGGTAAAAAAACCTCAAACTAGCTTTCTAAAGAAACCGCATCGCAGCCTTAACAGCTGTGGTCGCGGTTTCTTTATTTTTTAAATAACTATTTGCTTAGACAAGTCGAAAGAAAGGAGTCCTCACATGAGCAATGATCGATTTGCATCAGCACACGAAATGGTTCGTGAGTACGCCGAACTTGAAGCAAAGATGGCTGATCCATCTATTCATGAAGATCAAGCTAATGCGCGCAAACTAGGTCGACGTTATGCCCAGTTAGGTCCTGTTGTTGCCGGCTTTAAAGCATGGAAATCTGCAGAGGAAGATTTAGTTGCTGGCGCAGAACTTGCTGCTGTTGATCCTGATTTTGCCGCCGAAATTCCAGCATTAGAAGATGCACGCAATGATGCTGCAGAAAAACTAGAAGAACTCCTCTTGCCACGAGATCCCAATGATGACCGTGACGTTATTTTAGAAGTTAAGGCGGGAGCAGGAGGCGATGAATCAGCGTTGTTTGCTGGTGATCTACTTCGTATGTACATGCGTTATGCAGAAAAAAGAAATTGGAAAGTAGAAATTATTGATGCAACTGAAAGTGAAATGGGTGGTTACAAAGATATTTCTGTTGCCGTTAAATCTAAAGGAACAGCAGCTCCAGGTGAATCTCCTTACGCTCGACTAAAATTTGAAGGAGGAGTACACCGCGTTCAGCGTGTGCCAGAAACTGAAAGCCAAGGACGTATTCACACATCTGCCGCAGGAGTTCTTATATTGCCTGAAGCTGAAGAGATTGATGTTGAGTTAAACATGCAAGATGTTCGAGTAGATGTTTATCGCTCTTCTGGTCCGGGTGGACAATCGGTAAATACAACAGACTCGGCCGTTCGGTTAACTCACGTTCCAACTGGGATTGTGGTTTCCTGCCAAAACGAGAAAAGCCAGCTACAAAATAAAGAGTCGGCGCTTCGAATTCTTCGTGCAAGGTTATTGGCTGATGCTCAAGAAAAGGCTGATGCAGTGGCATCTGCTGAACGAAAAAGCCAAGTACGTACTGTGGATCGTTCAGAGCGAATTCGTACTTATAACTTTCCAGAAAATCGAATCAGTGATCACCGAGTCAATTACAAATCAAATAATCTTGATTCAGTTCTCAATGGGGATTTAGATGACATGATTCAAACATTGCTTGATGCAGATAAGGCTGCGCGCTTAGCAAACGCCAACTAATCATGGAGATTAAGGCAATCTTGAGGGCTGCAAAATCGCAGTTAAATGAGTCAAATATTTCTGAGGTAGATGCAGAACATCTACTTGCACATGTTTTGGGTTTAACACGGATGGATCTTCACAATCCAGTTGTTCTAGAAGCAACGTTACTTGGAATTTCAGATCAAAACATCATTGAAGAGCAGTTTTTTGACCTACTTGATCGCCGCCTAAACTTTGAGCCATTGCAGTATCTGACGGGTATCGCAGGCTTTAGACATTTAGAAATTCAAGTTGGCCCAGGTGTTTTAGTTCCTCGCCCTGAGTCAGAGCTATTAATTGATGCTGTTTTGCTACACATTAAAAACTTACCCCAACCAGTTAGCGTTGTTGACCTTGGCGCCGGCTCTGGAGCTTTATCTCTAGCAGTTGCCACAGAGGCGCCTAGTTCACGCGTTATCGCTGTTGAGAAAAGTCCAGAAGCACTTGTCTGGTTGAAGAAGAATGTTTCACATATTGCAGAAAACGTACGCGTTGTTGAAGGCGATGTGCACGATGTTTTAGATGGAATTAAATGTGATGTTGTCATTGCTAATCCACCTTACATTCGACAAGGAGTAAGACTTCCACGAGATGTTGAAGCTTTTGAGCCACACATCGCTTTGTTTGGAGGTCCAACTGGATTAGAAATCCCTCAAATTTTTATTGATGCAGCAGCGCGCCTTCTAAAATCACAAGGAGTTCTTGTGATTGAACATGGTGAAGATCAATCCGATGAGATTGCCAAGCTATTGAGTGTGGATTTTATTGAAGTTGCCAGCCATGATGACCTAGTGGGCCGACCTCGTTGGTCGAGCGCAGTCAGGAGATAGCCATGGCCAAAACAGTGGATTTGAAAAAGGGTGAACTTGCACGCCATGTCAGCAAAGCTGCCAAGGCAATTGCAGATGGCTACATAATCGCCATTCCAATGGAAAATAGTTATGCCTTTGCCTGTGATGCATTTCGAGCAGACACAGTTCGCGCAATGCATGTACTTCGCGGTGATTCAATCTTTACGGCAGCCCAAGTGATCGTTGGCTCAGCAAAAACTACAGATGGCATTATTCGTGAGATAACTCCAGAAATAAAAGCTTTGATGAAAAAGTTTTGGCCGGGAATGCTTTCATTAAATCTGCGTCCCTATGAGGGATTAAGTTGGGATTTGGGAGATGCCAATCAACTTGACCGAGTTAGCGTGCGTGTTCCACGTGCTACTTTTGCAAAGGCATTAACGGCACACACCGGTCCTCTTGCCATTGCAAGTGCTGCGAGAAAAGGCTTGCAGCCACCATTAACTTTGGATGAAGTACTGGTCATGGACACAGACTTAGCGATTAAGTTCAACAATGGAAAGCTACGTAAATCAGCGCTATCCACAATTGTCGAGGCTGATGAATCTGGTGTTCGATTGCTTCGAGAAGGTGCAATTTCACGTGCTGAAATCAAAAAGATTGTTCCAAATTTAGGCTAATTCTGGTGGCAACAAGCGTGGTTGGGCTCAGCGTTGTAGGGTTTGTCCATGTCTGAAACCTTCTATGGCCCTGATTTTAATCTTTTAACATCACAAGATCCAGAAATCGCTGCCGTCCTTCTTTCTGAACTCAAGCGTCAACAAACAAATCTTCAATTAATTGCATCAGAGAATTTCACCTCTCGCGCAGTGTTAGCAACACTAGGATCTACATTGTCTAATAAATACGCTGAGGGTTATCCAGGCAAACGTTATTACGGTGGATGCGAAGAAGTAGATAAAGCTGAATATCTTGCCATTGATCGTGCAAAAACATTGTTTGGCGCCGAACATGCAAATGTGCAACCTCACTCTGGTGCATCAGCAAATATTGCCGTCTATCATGCATTTACAAAACCAGGCGACACTGTGCTTGCGATGTCACTAGCACACGGTGGTCACTTAACTCATGGTTCACCAGTTAATTTTTCTGGCAAGTGGTTTAACGTTGAATCTTATGGCGTACGAAAAGATAATGAATTAATTGACTATGACGAACTACGAGATCAAGCTATAAAAACAAAACCAAAGATGATCTGTTCGGGAGCAACTGCCTACCCATCACTTGTTGATTTCGCAAAAGTCCGTGAAATCTGTGATGAAGTGGGAGCAATAATGTGGGTAGATGCTGCGCACTTCATTGGACTTGTTGCTGGTAAAGCTATTCCATCACCAGTTCCATATGCCGATGTTGTAACTTTCACAACTCACAAAGTTTTGCGTGGTCCTCGTGGTGGCATGATTCTGGCCAAGGAAAAGCACGCAGCAGCTATTGATAAAGCATTATTCCCAGGCATGCAAGGTGGACCAATTATGTCTGCAGTTGCCGGCAAAGCAGTTGCATTGGCCGAGTGCGCAACCCCTGCATATCAAAAGTATGCAAAGGATGTAATCATTAATGCGAAAGCATTAGCAGCAGCCCTTGAAGATGAAGGTATGCGCGCTGTTTCTGGTGGAACACAAACTCACTTAGCCCTCATGGATATTCGAAGCACTGGCGTTAATGGAAAAGTTGCCGATGAGCGTTGCGGAGCAGCAGGAATAGTTATGAATAAAAATTCGATTCCATATGATCCAGAAAAGCCAGGCATCACAAGTGGTATTCGCGTTGGTTCACCTGCCACAACTACCCAAGGAATGGGAGTAGAAGAGATGAAACAAATTGCATCTCTGATTTCCCGTGCTATCAAAACTGATGATCCTAAGACTCACGCTGGGATCAAAACAGAAGTCCATGCACTTACTGCTCGCTTTCCTATCTATCAGGCTTAAAGCAATTTAATGCGCGAGTACTTAATTACGCTTCTGATTTCAGCTGCGCTCTGTTACTTGATTACACCTTTTGTTAGAAAACAAGCTCTTCGTTTTGGAGCTATTGCAACAATTCGAGATCGAGACATTCATAGCGTGCCAACTGCCCGTTGGGGTGGAGTAGCGATGTGGATTGCTATGTCTTTAACATTTTTAATTGTTAACCATCTTCCACTTGTTGGAAAATCCTTTGGCCAGGAAGCGTTAGGCATTTTTCTTGCCTCAACTGCCATAGTTTTACTTGGCATGGCTGATGATCGTTTTCAACTTGATGCTCTTACAAAACTTGCAGGTCAAGTATTTGTTGCTGGAATTTTACTTGTTTATGGAATCCAGATTTTATGGCTGCCAATCAATGGTGTTATCTCTCTGCCACCGAGCATTGGCCAACTTCTGACGGTTTTAATCGTCTTAGTAGTGATCAATGCAGTGAACTTTATTGATGGAATGGATGGCTTAGCGGCAGGCATTGTTGCGATCTCTGGAATTGCCTTCTTTGCATTTGCATATCTTTTGGCTGTCGATTATGGCTTTAGTCGCGCAGGTGTTCCATCCCTAACAACTGCAGTACTTGTAGGAATCTGCCTAGGATTTTTACCTCATAATTTGAATCCAGCAAAAATCTTTATGGGCGATAGCGGTTCTATGTTTTTAGGACTTTTACTCTCTGCCGCCGCAATAACATTAACTGGTCAAGTTGATCCCAATGCGATTTCTGCCGAATCACTTGGTCCAACTCTTCTACCTTTGCTACTACCATTTGCAGTTCTTGCAATTCCATTTCTTGATTTACTTCTTGCAGTGAGCCGAAGGGTTAAAGCGGGTAGGTCACCATTTGCTCCAGATAATGAGCACCTACATCATCGATTACTCAGTGCCGGTAATTCAACCAACAAAACTGCATTGATCCTATATTTATGGACTGCAACGATTGCATTTCCAGTCACCGTTCTTGCTTTTGCCCCTTGGTGGGTAGCCTTAATCACAGTAATTGTTTTTGTTGGAGCAAGTGTTTTTGTCATGAAAACCGGTAAGAAAACTCCGGCGGTAGTTAAGTGACAAATGAAAACGTCGAACTCTCTTTACTTCGTGGAGCGGTGATTCCCACAGCAATAACTGGCGCATTTGCTATGGCTCTATCTGCAATTGTTTCTGGATCGGCTGGTTTTTTAGGAGCATTACTCGCTCAGTTCATCGTAGTAATTTTCTTTGCCGTAACAATTTTTGTCTCTCGAATATCCAGAAATTTAGATCCAATTTCTACTATGGGTTTAGCTCTTTTTTCATACACAACAAAACTTTTGTTTGTTGGTGTTTTTTTGTGGCTTCTAACAACCTATACAGATCGAGAAAGCATCAATCGAACCAGTTTTGGAGTAACAGCAATCCTTCTCACGCTCAGTTGGCTTGGGGGTGAGATTGCGAGTTATACGAAGTTGCGCATACATTTACCCCTACCCGGTAGCTCCAACTCCGGTCACGAATTAAGTAATAAATCAGGTAATCAATCAAGGGGAGAACAATGAGCCGTGTCAACGAAGGTGCCGCTTGGACAATTCTTGGATACCTAATCTCTGGGCCATTGTTTTGGGGTGGGATTGGCTGGGCACTCGATAAATGGCTGGTGACGGGGTATTTCTTACCAATCGGCCTATTGCTCGGCATGGGCGCCGCTCTCTATCTAGTCTGGCTGCGCTTTGGTCGCGAAGGGTGACCAATTTGACCTTTATTCACAGGTTTTGGATTTCTCACAACGCCGATTTAAACAATAGGGTACGACCCGAAGAGATTATCCCCATCCCTTCATCCCAGCTTTAATCCTTCGATAATTCTTGAGGAGTCTTCGTGCGCTCGATGTTTAGCTTTCGTGCAGAAGGCAGCGAGTTTATTCCCCCAAGCAGTAAAGACTTTGTTTTGCCTCCTATTTTTGGCGATAACGAATTCACAACAAAACCAATTTTTCTAGTTATTTTCTCAGTAGTGATCATTTCTATTTTTTTCATAGCAGCATCTCGTAAGGCGTCAATTGTTCCTTCAAAGCTTCAATTCGCTGGTGAATCGGTTTACGCATACGTTCGTAATGATTTAGGCAAAGACATCATTGGGCACGAATTTATGCGCTTTGTCCCTTACTTGTTTACGCTTTTTGTATTTATCTTAACTAACAATATTTTTGGAATTGTTCCGCTGATTCAATTTCCAACGATGTCACGAATCAGCTTTGCATATGTACTTGGAATCATAACTTTTGGAGTTTTCCATTACGTGGGTATACGTCATCATGGAATCTTCAAGTACCTAAAAGACATTCTCTTTATGCCCGGTGTACCAAAACCTGTTTATATCTTGCTTACACCCATTGAAATTGCTACATACTTAATTGTTCGCCCCTTAACGATCTCACTTCGTCTTTTTGCAAACATGTTTGCAGGCCACCTGCTCCTCATGATTTTCATCCTTGGCGGAGAACACCTTCTGCAAGGTGCCATTGGGTTGAAGCTGGTAAGCCCATTTGCTTTTGCCTTTGGTATCGCAATTACTTTTTTCGAATTTTTAGTTCAATGTCTGCAGGCGTACATCTTTACCTTGCTGACTGCGCTTTACATCGGTGGCGCTTTAGCCGATGAGCACTAAATCAGTAAAGAAATAGCACTACAACCACCAAACAGAAATACCAACGGAAAGGTAAGAAAAATGACAGGCACACTCAACCTCGTCGGTTACGGTCTTGCAGCAATTGGACCAGGACTTGCAGTGGGAATGATCTTCGCGGCTTACATCAACGGTGTAGCTCGCCAACCAGAGGCACGTAGCGTTCTACAACCAATCGCATTCCTTGGATTTGCTATGGCAGAAGCTCTAGCTCTCTTCGGTCTCGTACTCGCATTCGTTCTCTAATCACCAATCGATAACTAACTAGAGGAATTTAGATGTCATATACATTGCTTGCAGCAGAAGGTGCACCTAACCCCTTATTGCCGCACTCAGCGGAAATAGTCGTCGGCTTTGTCGCCTTCGGATTGCTCTACTTTGTAATGCTCAAAAAAGTCGTTCCGATGTTCGAGAAAGCTTTCAAAGCACGTACTGAAGCGATTCAAGGTGGTATCGAACGTGCCGAAAAAGCACAGGCCGAAGCTGCAGATGCTTTAGTTCAGTACAAAGAACAACTATCAAATGCCCAGTCTGAGTCTCAAGCACTTCGTGAGGATGCTCGGGTTCAAGGCGTTGCAATTGTTGAAGAACTTCGCGCAAAGGCTCAAGAAGAAGCAGCAAGAATTACTGCAGCGGCACATGCATCGATTGAAGCAGAACGTCAGCAAGCTGTTACATCTCTTCGTAATGAAGTGGGTGCATTAGCTGTTGAGTTGGCATCAAAGATTGTGGGAGAAGCACTTGATGATCAAGCGCGTCAATCACGCATTGTTGATCGCTTCCTTGAAGATCTAGAGAAGTCAAAGTAAGACTTAACAAGTAAGAAAGGAAAGAAAAATGAGAGCTCATCTCGGAGGCAGCAGTAGGGCCTCTCTTGTTGCTGCACGCATAGCACTTGATGCTGCAGTAAAAGGTGTTGATGCAAAAACGGCATCAACCTTGAGCGATGAACTTTTCTTTATTACTGATGTTTTGGGTTCAAATATTTCAGTACGCCGCGCTCTGACTGATCCATCACGTGATGCACAGTCAAAGAGCGTATTTGTGAAAGATCTTTTAGCTTCAAAGGTGGGAGCGCCTGCGCTTGGTT
The DNA here is from genome assembly GCA_009702925.1 of Actinomycetota bacterium. GTDB lineage: Bacteria > Actinomycetota > Actinomycetes > Nanopelagicales > Nanopelagicaceae > Planktophila. The sequence goes on along the minus strand of WLHC01000029.1, from coordinate 1,732 downwards.
TGTTGACTGAGATTTCAGCGCTACGTTGGTCTGGAGCAAAGGATCTAGTACAAGTTATTGAGCAATTGGCAATTGAAGCGGAGGCATCAGCGGCCAATATCTCTGGTGAACTAGATCGAGTTGAAGAAGAGATTTTTGTAGTTTTAAGCGCCATCATAAACTCTTCCGAACTTCGCAAGGCATTTAAATCAGATGCAGTTCAAGCAAAATCAAAACTTGCACAAGAAATTTTAAAGAATGCTTCAACTTCTACTTCAAAGCTACTCACTCATATGGTCAATTCTTGGCGTGGACGCAGCATTGAAGCTACTTTTGCAGATTATCAATGGGCATTAGCGGCGCGCAGAAATCGAGTGATAGCGCTGGTTAAAGTTGCAGCACCAATTACCCAAGATCAGCAAACACGTTTAGTAACGGCTCTGACAAGCAAAGTTGGACAACCAGTACGAATCAATATTGAGATCGATCCGCACGTTATTGGCGGAGTTTCAGTGAAGTTCGCAGATGAAATCGTTGATGGATCAATTTCTAATCGTTTGGCTGGGGCCGCACGCGCTCTAGTCGGAAGCAAATAAAGGGAGAAACACATGGCAGACCTAAAGATCAATCCTGAGGAGATTCAGGGTGCCTTAGCGAACTTCGTTAAGTCATACGATCCGGGCGTTGCAGCTCGCGACGAAGTAGGAACCGTTAGCCAAGCAGGTGATGGAATCGCTCGTGTAGAAGGGTTGCCATCAACGATGGCAAATGAGTTGCTTCGTTTTGAAAACGGAACACTAGGTCTTGCACTTAACCTTGATGTTCGTGAAATCGGTGTTGTTATCTTGGGTGGAACCGAAGGAATTGGTGAAGGAACATCTGTTCGCGGAACCGGTGAAATTCTGTCTGTTCCAGTTGGAGATGGCTTCTTGGGTCGAGTTGTTGATGCACTCGGAAATCCAATTGACGGTAAGGGTGAAATCAAAGCTGATGCTCGTCGCGCCTTAGAACTTCAGGCTCCCTCTGTTGTTCAGCGCCAGCCAGTTAAAGAGCCACTTGCTACAGGAATTAAAGCGATCGATGCATTGACTGCGATTGGTCGTGGACAGCGTCAGTTGATTATTGGTGATCGCCAAACTGGAAAGACAGCAATTGCAGTTGACACAATCATTAATCAGAAAGAAAACTGGAAAACTGGCGACAAGAAGAAGCAAGTTAAATGTATCTATGTTGCTATTGGACAAAAAGGTTCAACAATTGCAGCTGTTAAGGGTGCTCTAGAAGAAGCTGGCGCCATGGAGTACACAACTATCGTTGCATCTCCTGCATCAGATCCAGCAGGTTTTAAGTACCTAGCTCCTTACACAGGTTCTGCAATTGGTCAGCACTGGATGTATAACGGTGAGCACGTACTTATTGTTTTTGATGATTTATCAAAGCAGGCCGAGGCGTATCGTTCAGTCTCACTTCTACTTCGTCGTCCACCAGGTCGCGAAGCATATCCAGGAGATGTTTTCTACTTACACTCACGCTTGTTAGAGCGCTGCGCAAAGCTCTCTGATGAATTAGGTGGAGGCTCAATGACTGGATTACCAATCATTGAAACAAAAGGAAATGACGTATCTGCGTTCATTCCTACAAACGTAATTTCTATTACTGATGGTCAGTGCTTCCTTGAAACAGATCTCTTTAACGCAGGCGTACGCCCAGCGATTAACGTAGGTGTTTCTGTTTCTCGTGTAGGTAGCTCTGC
>WLHC01000028.1 GCA_009702925.1 Actinomycetota bacterium | reverse complement strand
CGAAGGGATTCGAACCCTCGTAGCTGCCTTGAGAAGGCAGAGTCCTAGGCCGCTAGACGACGGGGCCATATTCCATTTCTGGAAAGTTTTCCTAGAACAAACTTTATGAAACTGATATTTAGTTGTGTTGCAGGTACTGCGCTGGGGTACCAGGACTCGAACCTAGACTTACTGAACCAGAATCAGCAGGGCTGCCAATTACCCCATACCCCAAGGTTGTTACGCCTTGTATAGCAAGACCTAAGAATACCAGCGCTTTTATAGAGTCAGAGCCGTGCTAATGCGTGAAAGGCACGCCTCTTTACCCAACAATTCCATCGACTCAAATAGCGGTGGCGAAATCGTGCTACCCGTAGTTGCAATTCTCAACGCCGTAAATGCAATACGTGGCTTCAGCCCTAACTCATCAATCAATGATGCACGCAATGCTGCCTCAATATTTTCATGTGACCATTGTGAAAGACTCTCTAGCTCCTTAATCGAGCGCTTAAGTATCTCTTTTGATCCTGAATCCGTAATCTTTGAAACGCTATCAGCATCAACTTCAAAATTGGAAACAAATAAGAACTTGAGCATTTTTGGCACTTCACTGAGCACAATAATGCGTTCTTGAATGAGTGGAAGAGCTTTTTTGACCAGCTCAATCTCTTGACTACTCCCCTGAATTACATTGGCTTTTGTTAAGAATGGAAGTGACCACTTTAAAAACTCATCAATTGTAAGAGCTCGAATCTTGTCACCATTTATCGCTTCTAACTTTTTCATATCAAATCGTGCCGGTGATGAGTGAACCTTCTCGACTGTAAACATCTGGGTTAACTCTTTCATGGTGATGTTTTCAACATCATCACCCGGTGACCAACCTAAAAGTGCTAGGTAATTACAAATAGCCTCCGGTAAAAAGCCCATGTCTCTATACCAAGCAATAGATGCCTCGCCGTTTCGCTTGGATAACTTGGCGTTATCGGTTCCCATTACAAAGGGTAAATGAGCAAATACTGGATAGTCTTGCGGAGCAACTCCCATTGCTTGATATACGCGAATCTGGCGAGGAGTTGAAGAGAGTAAATCTTCTCCCCTCAGCACATGAGTAACTTTCATCAAAATGTCATCTACAGCAACTGCCAAGGTGTAAAGGGGTGAACCATCCGCGCGCACCAACACAAAGTCAGGTACGAAATTGTGATCGAATGAGACGTCGCCTCTAATTAAATCCGTAAATGTTGTTGATCCATCTGGCATTCTCATACGGACAACGGCTGCGCGACCTTCGGCCTTGTATGCATCTATTTGGACTTGCGTTAAATCTCGACAATGACCGTTATACCCTGGTGCAACATTTGCTTTTCGCTGTGCTTCACGGACAGCTTCCAACTCATCTGGTGAGCAATAACAGTGATATGCATCCTTTTGATCCAAAAACTTTTGAGCATACTCGGCGTAAATATCTAAACGTTGTGACTGCAAATACGGACCGTGATCACCGCCAACTTCAGGACCTTCATCCCAATCAAGGCCTAACCACTTTAATGTCTCAATTGCGGCTTGAATGTATTCATCTGTCACGCGTACCGTGTCGGTATCTTCGATACGGAAAAGAAAGATGCCACCAGTGTGTCGTGCATAAGCCCAATCGAACAGCGCTGTTCGAATATTACCCACATGAAGATCACCAGTTGGAGAAGGTGCAAATCTTACTTTTACGGCTTTGGTACTCATTTATTGTGCAGCAACCTTATTTGTTAGCTCACCAAGTCCCTCAATGGCAACGCTCACTTTGCCACCGACAACCAACGGTCCGACGCCTGCTGGCGTTCCTGTCAAAATTATGTCCCCCGGCAACAAAGTCATTATGCTCGTTACGAAATTAACGATCGTAGGAATATCAAAAATCATGTCGCTTAACTGTGCAGACTGTTTGACCTGTCCATCAACTGATGCAGTTACCTTTTGATTTCCCGGAATGAAATCTGTGTCGATCCATGGACCAATTGGACAGAAAGTATCAAATCCTTTGCCTCTGGTCCATTGACCATCTTTTTTCTGTAAATCTCTGGCTGTTACATCATTTGCAATCGTGTAACCAAAAATAACATCGCTCACTCGTTCTTTTGGAACATCCTTACAGATGCGCCCAATCACAATCGCAAGTTCAACTTCATGATCTACACGTTCAGACATTTCTGGCCAAACGATTGTGTCATTGGGGCCAATTACTGCCGTATTTGGCTTAAGGAAAATGATTGGCTCATCAGGAACTTTTCCACCCATTTCCGCAGCATGATCGGCATAATTTTTTCCAATGCAGACAACTTTAGAGCGCGGAATAACAGGTGCTAGTAACCTGACCTTACTGAGTTCTATACGGGCTGCAGTCTTTTGAATCCCAGAGTAAATGGGATCCCCACTAATGATTGTTACGAATCCATCTTCATCGAGTACGCCAAAAAGTGGATCTTGGCCTAATTCAGCATCTGGACCTGGAGTAAATCTGACTATACGCATTGCGGCATTCTAACCGTTGGACAGGCCTTGGTTTACGCGGATCTGCGCAAATAACTGTGCTTGTTCTTTATTCAGCGTCTTCAATCTCATTTACTAAGCGTTCCACTAAAACAGAGGATATTCGACGCCTGCGACCTAAAGGTCGCTCCGATGTGATTGCCCAACCATTCCAAGAAATTGTGCTGCCTGCAATTGGAACCCGGCCCAATTTCTGCGCCATTAATCCACCAATGCTATCGATGTCTTCGTAGTCAGATTTTACTATCTCAATTTTTAACTCATCGGCTAAATCCTCTATGTGCAGACTAGCTTTTGCACGTGCCTTGTCTGGATTTAACCAAGTGAACTCATCTTCACCATCATCAAACTCATCTTCAATCTCGCCAACAATCTCTTCAATGATATCTTCAATTGTAATAATGCCTGCAGTACCACCATATTCATCAACAACAATCGCAAGGTGGATTTGGTTTTTCTGCATCTCACGCAACAGGTCATCAGCCATCTTAATTTCGGGGACAAAATTTGCCGGACGCATATGTTGTTCAATAGTCTCACTCTGTTCTGCATCGCGATGATCCAGCGCTCGTTTTGCCAAATCCTTCACATATACGATCCCGACGATGTTATCTATTCCATCTCCAATTACAGGAATGCGTGAGTAACCACTTCGTAGAGCTAGAGACAAGCCTTGACGAACAGATTTATCTTTTTCAACCCAGACCATATCGATGCGAGGAACCATAAGCTCACGAACTAAAGTATCTCCTAGTTCAAAAACTGAATGGATCATCTCCTGTTCATCAGATTCCACAAGTCCTCGCTCATGTGCCTGATCCACTAAATCCCTAAGCTCTGCTTCAGATGTAAATGGGCCTGTTCTAAATCCTTTTCCTGGTGTGAGCGCGTTTCCGACTGAGATAAGTACCTTAGTAACTGGGCCAAGTAAAAATGCCAAGCCATGAGCAACAATTATTCCGTAGCGAGCAAATTTATGTGGCTGTTGTTTACCCAATGTCCTCGGACCAACGCCAACAACAACAAAAGACAGTACAACCATGATTAGAACAGTAAGTGCCATGGCCTGGGCCGAGGAATAATTACGAAGTAAAATTACTGCCAACAAAACAGTGGCCGTAAATTCACACAGCTTTCTAACCAACAAAATTACATTGAGATATCTGGCAGGTTGCGTACTGTACTTGCGAAGTAAGGCTCCCCCACGTTTGCCTTCTAACTCGTCAATTACAATTCGTGAGATTGAGGTCAGAGCCGACTCACTTGCTGCAAGAAAGCCTGCAAATATCAAAAGTAAAATGATGCTAGTTACAGCTAACGGACTCATGAGCTCTTTTCCCAGTCGTTGACGATCTTTTCTTGAAGTGAAAACATTGTTTTTTCTTCTTCTTTGTCTGCATGGTCATAGCCAAGAATGTGCAACAAACCATGTGTTGCCAAGATAAAAATCTCGTGATCGCTCGTATGACCCTGTGCAATTGCTTGTGACTGTGCAACAACTGGGCTGATCACAATATCCCCCAATGTAACGATGTCTTGAGATGTTAGAGGCATATCCATTGGGAAGGAAAGCACATCAGTAGTTCCTGGCTCATCCATCCATTTCAAATGAAGTTCGCTCATGTAATCATCTTTTACGAAGGAAACATTCAGATCACATGATGTGTTTAGATCTAAGACGCTAAGTGCGAATGTCATCAGGGAGGTTATCTGCTCTGCTGGAACCAACTGCCCTGAAGTATTTGTAACTTCGATTGTCATCTATTGTCGAATAGGCCGTAAGACATGTTGGTTTACATCAAAGGTTTCATAAGCTTTAACGATATCTCCAATTAATCGATGGCGAACAACATCTTCAGCAGTCAACTCAAGAAATGCAATGTCATCAATATCTTTTAATATTTCGCGAACTACCTTTAACCCAGATTTTTGTGCATTCGGCAGATCAACTTGGGTCACATCACCAGTGATCACCATTTTGGAACCAAATCCAAGGCGAGTTAGAAACATCTTCATCTGTTCTGGCGTGGTGTTTTGTGCCTCATCTAAGATGACAAATGCATCATTTAATGTACGACCACGCATGTATGCAAGTGGGGCAACTTCAATTATTCCGGACTGCATTAGGCGTGGAATTGAATCTATGTCGATCATGTCATGGAGTGCATCAAAGAGTGGGCGAAGATAAGGGTCAATTTTCTCACTCAACGTTCCAGGCAAAAAGCCTAGATTCTCACCAGCTTCAACAGCTGGTCTTGTCAAAACAATTCGATTTACTTTTTTTGCCTGCAAAGCGGCAACTGCTTTTGCCATCGCAAGATAAGTCTTACCAGTACCGGCTGGACCAATTCCAAATGTAATTGTGTGATCCTCTATTGCCTCAACATAGCGCTTTTGATTTGCAGTTTTTGGACGAATTGTGCGCCCTCGATTGCTAACAATATTGAGTGAGAGAACTTCAGCAGGATGATCAACTGGTTTATGTTCGAGCATTTCAATCGCTCTTTTAACCGCATCAACACTTAGAACATTGCCACTTCGAATGACAACCATTAACTCATTAAACAAGTTTTCCAATTTGCTGCAATCATCATGTGGTCCGCGCAAGGTAATCTCATTGCCTCGAACCGTTATATTTACTGAGGCAAATGCGGCTTCAATTGCTCGCAGATTTGAATCCTGCGCACCTAGTAAGGCGACCATTGCAATTGCCTTCGGGACCGTGATCAGCGTTCGCTCCATATAGGGGTAAATCTATCTTTAACCTGGCGGCCATGCCATGGCACGACCACCCAAAAGATGTAGATGAGCGTGGAAAACGCTCTGCCCAGCGGCTTCTCCAGTGTTAAAAACGGTTCGATAGCCCGATAGACCACGTTGGGTTGCAATCTCATCTGCAGCTAAAAACAGTGCAGCTGTAATGGTGGCACTGTTTCTAGCAACTCCAGCCGCGTTCTCTGTGTGCAAAGTTGGAATCAGAAGAACATGAGTTGGAGCTTGTGGGTTGAGATCATTAAAAGCAACGACATTTTCATTTCGAAAAACTACATCTGCTGAGATTTCACCGATAATTATTTTACAAAATATGCAATCAGGAACTAAAGCCATGTAATTACCATACCTTCAAAAGAGCAGAAACAGCAGAGACTGCCGCTAACCCTGCATGTGCCGAACGCAAAATTGGTCGTCCCATGAGAGCAACTTTGGCGCCAGCCTCTGTGAATTCCGATAACTCTTGATCTGTGATTCCGCCCTCTGGGCCAATAATGATGAGTAAATGCTCTACGTTGTGTGAAGAAATCTGGTCTGAAAGTTTTGTTGCCGCACTCTCATGAAAGACAATTGCTAAATCACTCAAAGCTATTGCTTCGCAAATCTGGGAGGTAGTTGCAAGACCTGTTACTTCTGGGATTCTAAATCGACGAGACTGTTTACTTGCCTCACGTGCTGTTGTTGAAAACTTATCAGAAGTTTTACCGATGCTTCTTGAAGCCATCCAAGGAACTATCCGGTCAACACCCGCTTCAGTTAAGAGCTCAATCACCTCTTTTGAACGATCTCCCTTAGGTAGAGCCTGCACAACAGTGATCTTGGTAGCCAGCGGCTCTTGAAATCCTGATTCTAAAACTTGAACTGTCATTGATTTCTTTTTTATCTGCGTAGCTTTCACTTTGGACCAAGCACCATTGCCATCGCTGAGCATGAATTGATCATCTACTTGCGTTCGAAGCACACGGATTGCATGGTTTGCATCATCATTTTCAAATTCATACTCCATGCCAACATTAGTTGGCAGTTCCTCAACAAAAAAGAGAGTAAACATTATTTGTTAAACACACCTTTTAATTTGCTAAATACAGAGCCATCTTGCCCCTTAACATGTGCATCGCTTGCTTTCTCGCCGCGGACTTGAGCAAATGATCGCAGAATGCTCTCTTCTTCTTTACTGAGCTTTGTTGGTGTTTGAACTTCAATATGAACAACTAGATCGCCTCTATCCCCGCGTCGCAATCTAGTCATTCCTTTGCCCTTGATTACAACAGGTGCTCCACTTTGTGTGCCTGGTTTAACGTGAACTTCGGCAGGACCATCTAATGTTTCAATTGAAACCGTTGTGCCGAGGGCTGCTGCGATCATGCTTATCTCAAGAGACATATGCAACGTATCGCCATCTCTCACTAAATACTCATGTCGCTCTTCAACGATTTCTACATACAAATCACCTGCTGGGCCGCCACCTGCACCAACTTCGCCGCGACCTGCAAGTTGAATTCTGTTTCCAGTTTCTACACCTGCTGGGATTTTCACATCGATTACTTGTCGGCTTCGCACTCGACCTTCGCCGGCGCACTCACGACAAGGATTTTTAATTACACTTCCATATCCTTGACAGGCATTACATGGCCTAGACGTCATTACCTGACCAATAACAGATCGCACTACTTGTTGAACTTCACCGCGACCTTTGCAGGTTAGGCAAACTTCTGGATGATCACCTTCGAGACATCCAGTACCAGTGCACTTAGTGCAGACAACTGCTGTCTCAACTGTGATCTCACGTTCTGTTCCAAAACATGCTTCATTTAAATCAACTTGTATACGAATCAGTGAATCTTGGCCGGCGCGCATTCGAGGTCGCGGTCCACGGGAACCACCGCCACCGAAGAAAGCATCCATGATGTCGCTAAAGCCACCACCAAAGTTAGCCCCGCCCCCAAAACTACTTCCACCCATGTCATATTGCTGGCGTTTTTGTCCATCACTTAAAACATCGTAGGCCTCTGTGACTTCCTTAAACCTTTCCTGAGTTTTTGGATCAGGATTAACATCTGGGTGCAATTCTCTAGCAAGTTTGCGGTATGCCTTTTTGATTTCATCGGCTGATGCACCCTTTGTCACACCTAAGGTTTCGTAATGATCGGCCACTTAAGCACCTTCACTTATGAAACGTCCAACGTATCGGGCAACTGCATCTACGGCAGCAATAGAACCGGCGTAATCCATTCGGGTCGGTCCTAAGACGCCCAGTGCACCTATCTGTGAAGAATCTCCACCGTAACCTACGGTCACCAATGATGTTGCTTGAAGATTTGTTTCCATCTGTTCTCGTCCAATGCGCACATGAACAGTCGAGTTTGCTTCATCGAGCAAACGCATTAAGACAACTTGTTCCTCTAGTGCTTCAAGAATTGGTGAGAGAGTTAAACCTAAATCTTCACCAGAACGCGCCAAGTGCGCTGTTCCAGAAACTGCTAACTTTTCACGGGTATCTCCAATAATTGGGTATGTAACAACTGCTACCTGCTTTGTTATATCTGCAAGTAACTTCACTGATTTTTTCAAAAGCTCTTCAAGATCGCTGGAGCCTTCAAGGAACGTTTCAATCGCGCGACGTTCAGCAGGTGATAAAGGTTTAACCGTTGCCAATTTGTCCACAAAAACTCGATAGCCAAGGTCGGTGGGAATTCGACCGGCGCTTGTATGAGGCTGGGTGATCAAGCCTTCCTCTTCCAACAACGCCATTTCATTTCGAATCGTTGCAGGAGATATTCCTAAACTGTGGCGGTCAGCGATGGATTTAGAACCGACAGGCTCTTGGGTCGCAACGTACTCATCTACTATTGCGCGAAGGATTTCAAGACGACGTGATGACATGTGTGCCTAGGGTACTAGAAAGTTAATTCTCGCACGATTCGATCCGCGATCAAGCGCCCCGTTGGCGTGAGTAGAACACGGTCCTGAAGCATTTCCACAAAGCCATTCTCGCCATACGTTGTCAGAGTTTGAACCTGACTTGGATTTAAATCTGAAGTCGATAATCCCTCGCGCATGCGAATGCCCAACATAATTGCTTCATCGCTTTTTTGATCTGATGTTAAATTCTCGCTATCTGCAATGACGGTTTCGCCAGAGAAAATCCTTTGTTTATAGGTTGTTGGATGTTTTATATTCCAGAAACGCTTGGCATCGATATGTGAATGAGCACCTGGTCCAAGTCCCCACCAATTTTGATTCTTCCAGTAAGCAATGTTATGTCTGCACTCATGACCAGGTTTAGACCAATTCGAAAGCTCATACCAAGACATTCCATGTGCCTCACATAATTGATCGATAAGTAAATACATCTCTGCCATCAAATCATCATTTGGCATCTCTAAATCACCACGCTTTATCTGCGCAGCTAACTTTGTACCCGTTTCTACTATCAATGCATACGCACTCAAATGATCGATATCTAATGACAGAGCGCTCTCCAAAGTATGACGCCAATCATCCAAACTCTCACCTGGCGTTCCGTAAATAAGGTCAACACTTATAGATTTAAAACCTGCTGCTCGCGCCATAGATACGGCCTTTTCAACATTTGCTGGATTGTGAGTACGGTCAAGAACCGCCAAAACATGAGGTTTGGCCGACTGCATACCAAATGAGATGCGATTAAATCCTGCTTCTAAATAACCTTTTAGCTTTTCTAAAGTTACAGAGTCTGGATTCGCTTCTAAAGTAATTTCGCAGTTGTCAGTTAACCCATTTCGATCTTTAATCTTTTGGATTACTCGCCCTAAATCTTTTGCGGGCAGCAGTGAGGGTGTTCCGCCACCAAAAAAAATTGTAGGAACTATCTGTTGAGGAGCTGATTCAAGCTCTTTAAGGACTGCATCGATGTAATCATTGCTAACGATTTCAAGTGTGGCACCGTCTTGTAACTCAGAAGGGGTATATGTGTTGAAGTCGCAATATCCGCAGCGTTTTATACAGTACGGAATGTGCACATAAAATGACAAACTCATTGGCTTGCTTTACGAGCGGCCTTGATCTTTTCTATATCCGCATCCGTGGCAAGTGCTGCAACGAAAGCTTCTTGAGGAACTTCCACTCGCCCAACCATCTTCATGCGTTTTTTACCCTCTTTTTGCTTCTCCAAAAGTTTACGCTTACGTGAAATATCTCCGCCATAACATTTTGCTAAAACATCTTTGCGAATAGCACGGATACTTTCACGGGCGATAATTCGTGCACCGATCGCTGCCTGAATAGGAACTTCAAACTGTTGACGAGGAATTAACTCACGGAGTTTTCCGGTCATCATTACTCCGTAGGCATAGGCCTTATCTCTGTGAACAATCGCACTAAAAGCATCAACTGCTTCACCTTGTAGCAAAATATCAACTTTAACTAGATTGCCTTCAGCATCGCCTTTTTCTTCGTAATCTAAAGATGCATAACCTTTAGTACGGCTTTTGAGTTGATCAAAGAAATCAAAGACGATTTCAGCAAGTGGCAAGTCATAGCGAATTTCAACTCGATCTTCAGAGATGTAATCCATACCCAATAAAATTCCTCGACGATCCTGACAAAGCTCCATAATCGTGCCAATAAACTCTGAAGGGGCCAGAATCGTAGATTTAACAATTGGCTCTAATACTGCAGCGACTTTTCCATCGGGAAATTCAGATGGATTAGTCACACGGACTACTTTTCCATCATCCATCGTTACGTTGTAAACAACGTTTGGTGCTGTAGAAATCAGATTTAACTTATGCTCGCGCTCTAAACGCTCACGAACGATCTCCATGTGAAGTAGCCCAAGGAATCCGCAACGAAAACCAAATCCAAGTGCGGCAGAGCTTTCAGGTTCATAGACTAAAGCTGCATCATTTAACTGCAATTTATCCAATGCCTCCCGAAGGATTGGAAAATCTGCTCCATCTAAAGGAAATAGGCCAGAGAAAACCATTGGTTTAGGATCCTTATAACCCGATAAAGGTTCTTTAGTTGGATTGTTATACGTTGTAATCGTGTCACCAACGCGTGACTGGCGAACATCTTTTACGCCAGTAATCAAGTAACCCACTTCTCCAACACCAAGTCCCTTACCTGCAATTGGCTCTGGAGAAATTACTCCAACTTCTAAAGCTTCGTGGCGCACACCGGTTGAAAACATTTGAATCTGCTCTCGTGGTGATAAATGACCATCTACGACTCGAACATAGGTAACTACACCTCGATATGAGTCATAAACAGAGTCAAAGATAAGTGCTCGCGCTGGTGCATTGGGATCACCTACGGGTGCTGGAATTTGAGCAACGATTTGATCGAGTAGTTCTGCGACACCGTCTCCAGTTTTTCCGGAAACTCGCAAACAATCTTCTGGTTGGCATCCGATCAATCGAGCAAGCTCGGCGGCAAATTTATCAGGCTGGGCATTGGGTAGATCGATTTTATTGAGAACAGGAATAATCGTTAAATTATTTTCCATTGCAAGATAAAGGTTGGCCAATGTCTGCGCTTCAATTCCTTGCGCGCAATCCACCAGCAGTACTGCACCTTCACATGCAGCTAGTGAGCGAGAAACTTCGTAAGTAAAATCAACGTGACCTGGAGTATCGATCATATTTAGAATGTATTCCTGGCCATCAATTGATGAACGCCATGGCAAACGAACCGCTTGAGATTTAATGGTAATTCCACGTTCGCGTTCGATGTCCATGCGATCTAGATACTGCGCACGCATATTTCTTGCCTCTACAACTTCGGTAATTCCCAACATGCGATCGGCAAGT
>WLHC01000027.1 GCA_009702925.1 Actinomycetota bacterium | reverse complement strand
TGAATCAAAACTTTACCGTCTTTAGAGTCCTTTGCAGTTAATTCAATTGCACTTTCAAGCTCATCTAAGGTTCCGATTCCCTTTATCGGCGAAATCTTTGAACTCGAGTTAGCTGTAACTATTAATTTGTGGTTAGGAAAATCAACTTTCTCCAAGAAGTTAGAAATCTCATGTCCTGGTTCGGTCACTAGAGATCCTGCACAGATATCAAATGATCGAAAGACCTCAGAGATCACAAGATCCCTGCTGGCATCCACAAAGACCAGATACTCCACATCTGAATTGAAAAAGCCAACTTCAGCGTCAGGTCCAATAGATCCTTCTGAAGCTAAACCTAAAAAAACTCCAGCTTTATCCATTCCTAATTTAGCTTTTTTAATTGCTGTTTCAAGAGGCGGAAAGTTTCTCTCCACTTCACCACTAAATGTTCCTAGCAGATCGGTGTCTTCACTGCACTGAGTAATCTTCAGGTTAATCAATTGTGAAAAAGCTGGGGCAATTAAAGGAAGTTTTTCGTGTTTTGTTGTCAGAACTGCTGCCTGACCAAAATATGGATGTCCTTTACCTAACTCTTTAGACATAATCAAGAATTCTTCTTATGTAAAGATTTTCAAAAGTGCACTAATTGGCTTTCCAACTTCTGCTGGATGTCGAAACTTTAAACGTGGATTTATCGAATAGCTATTGCGTCGACCTATTTTTGAAATGTTTACATATCCAGACTCTTCAAGGTCAACTAAAATCGCTTGTGCACTTCTCTCTGTTATGCCGACAGAACTGGCAATATCTCGAATGCGTGCATCTGGATCTCGACTTAAGTGAATAAGGACATGTCCGTGGTTGGACAGAAATGTCCATTCTCGAGACTGCTGCGCGGCCTTTGCCATAGGCCTATAATACACGTATTTTGACACATGAATTGTATTTCAGGTATTGTTCAGGCACAAGAAGGGGGCGACATGCAAAGCTCACTAGATTTGGCAGCAAACAATCTAACCTCAGTGGCTGTTTTGTTGTTTGCTCTCGGATTTTTTGCCTCGCGAATCAATAGTGATGTGCGCATCCCAGAATCTGTCTACCAATTTATCTCTGTGTTCCTTCTATTTGGAATTGGCCTAAAGGGAGGTAATGCTCTTAAAGATGTCACACTGTCAGAGTTTCTTGCTCCTTCGATAGCGACAATTGTCCTTGGTTTAACAATTCCTTACTTGGCATTTTATGCACTGGTTTTTGTTAAAAAGTTAAATGAATCTGACCGAGGTGCAATTGCAGCTCATTACGGATCCACCTCTTTAGTGACTTTTACAGCTGCACTCTTTTTCTTAGAGGGTTCTGGAATAAAGGTTGAGGGCTATGCAACAGCGCTCCTAACAATTATGGAGATTCCAGGAATCATCATGGGTATCTACCTTGGTACGAGACATCGAGATACCAAGGTTGCGTGGAATATAACAATGCGAGAGGTCCTTGCTGGTAAAACCGTCGTTCTTCTTGTTGGTGGACTTCTAATAGGTGCAGTCACAACTGATTCAGGATATGAAACTGTGACTCCATTTTTCATCGATCTTCAAGGTGGATTTCTTGCTCTTTTCTTGTTGCACCTTGGATATTTGGCAGGTACAAATTGGAATGAGATTAAGCACGTCGGTTTTCAAATGAGTGTCTTTGCAATCGTTTTCCCGATACTAATGGCAGTGCTGGGCATGTTTGTCGCCAACTTTGTGGGCCTATCTTTAGGTGGAACAGTGATGCTCGGAGTCTTGTGCGCAAGTGCCTCCTATATTGCTGCACCTGCTGCTGTTGCTGTTGCATTACCCGAAGCAAAAGCGTCTTTAGCGTTGGTCTCAAGTATTGGCGTGACATTCCCATTTAATCTAATAGTGGGCATTCCTCTGTATCTTGAAATCGCTCGAATGATTCAAGGTTAATTAACTTTAAAAATATCGCTTAAACTATTGGCATCGGCATTACGCTGCCAAGGGTTCCATATTTACCGGCACCAAGTCTCAGCAGTGGGTCAATTTTTTCAGGATCGATGACTATTCGGCCTTTCTCATCCTTGCTAACCGCTTCGTCTGCGACCCAAATTTTAGAAATTTTAGCAAAGATTAAAGTTTGACTACTTTCTTCAATTTTCATTTCTTTGGAAAGCGTGCAGGCAAAATTTATTCTGCACCCATCAATTAAAGGAGTAGGCCAGTCCCAGGAACTAACTGAGATACCAAACTTGGATACCTCACTATCTCCGTGCTCTAGAGAAATTGCACTCTGTTGAACTTGCTTAACTTGATGTTGGTTTGCAATTCCAATGGTAAATGAAACGTTTTTTCGAATATTACTTAAAGTATCTTTTGCTTTTCCAGCCACATCCCAGCTACCGACAGAAAACATGACCATCGGTGGATCTGAACAAATCCCATTAAAAAATGAAAATGGCGCTAAATTCCAGCGTGCGTCATCTGCTAGAGAGTTGTCAGTCAAGACCCAAGCAATTGGGCGTGGAATGATTGTCTGTGTCAATAACGGATACCGCTGACTTTCGCTGAGGGGTCCAAGATCTATTTCCATGCAGTAATTCAAGCACACGATCTACTGTAATGGGACGCCCTATGGTCGATTGTTCTACAACAGTTTGATTTGCTATTGCTGACTAACACTATGGAAGTTAAACTTGAAGAAAATTAGGAGCCAAAACTGATGTCTAAGGTACTGACCCCCATTGAAATTGGTGGGATAAGAATCAAAAATCGTGTATTTCTTCCAGGACACACAACAAATTTTGGCATCAACAATTTACCTACAGAGAGAAATGCTGCATATCTTTCTGCGCGTGCAGCAGGTGGCACAGGTTTAATCATCACCGAAGCAATTCGTGTGCATCCAACAAGTGCTGGTAGAAGTTCAACACTTGGTTCTTCAGATGACTCATGTATCCCAAGTTTTCGAAAACTCACCGATGCTGTTCATGACAACGGGGCCGCCATCTTCGCCCAGATCATGCACGCCGGTCGCCAAGCTAATGGAGATGCAACACATACATCTGCTTGGTCTGCATCTGCAATCGCCTGGACAAAGGGTGGGCAAACTCCTCACGTCATGAGCCAAGCAGACATAGCAACCATGGTAAGTGCATTTGGTAACTCGGCTCTTCGTATGAAATCTGCAGGATTTGATGGCCTAGAAGTTCACTTAGGGCACGGACACTTAATTCAACAGTTTCTTTCTCCAGCAAGTAACCTTAGGGAAGATCAATACGGCGGATCTCTAGAAAACAGAATGCGCTTTGCAGTTGAAGTTCTGAGTGAGATCTTCACTCGAGTTCCTGGCATGGCAGTCGGAGTGCGCTTTAGCGCGGATGAGTTTTTACCCAATGGATTAGACCCACAACAAATGCTGGAAATAGTTGCCAAGCTAAATGAGTTGTTTGATCTAAGTTTTATACATGTAAGTCACTCTGCCTATCACGGTTCATTCACAATTGCTACGCAGATCGCTGATATGAGTTTTCCTCACGCACCCTATCGAAGCCATGCTTCACTTTTTAAGGATTCTTTTCCAAAGATTCCACTTTTAGCAGTATGTCGATTGGACACAATTTCCCAAGCCAGTGAATTAATTGATTCCGGTGAGGCGGATATGGTTGGTCTGGCACGACCACAAATTGCAGATCCAGAGATTGTCAATAAGTTTGCAAGCGATAAAAACCATGAAGTTAGATCGTGTATTGCCTGTAATCAAGAATGTATTGGCCGTGTAGAAAAGAACTTGCCAATTTCATGTGTTGTAAACCCTGAAGTTGGAGCAGAAAAGAAATGGATTGAGATACGAAAAGACACGCAAGCAAAGAAATCTGTGTTAATTATCGGTGGTGGTCCTGCTGGAATGAGCGCAGCACTTTCTAGCCATGAGGCTGGCCACTGTGTCACCTTGATTGAATCGGGGGCTCAATTAGGTGGGCAAGTGTTGTTGGCAAATGCTTTGGCAAAAAGAGATCGATTTGGACTTTTAGTATCAGAGCTATCCGAGAGAGTTTTACAGACCAATATAGAGTTGAAGCTAAATACCCATGTTTCTGATTCATCTGAATTTATAAAGGATTACGACACAGTTATTGTTGCAACCGGAGCAAACTTTGTTGCCAGAGACTTTGGGAATGGTATTCCAGTGATCACGGCAGTTGTTGCCATCAAGGAATTGGCTAATAAGAAATCTCAAACAGATGAAGAGATTATTATTGTTGATGAACAAGGTACTTGGATCGCAGCATCAATTGCAGAGCAATTAGCAGCAAATGGTTACAAAATTCATCTAGTCTCTCCAACTGCATCACTGTTTAGTCAGATAACTACGTATTCAAAGTTGGCATTAATTCCAAGACTTAAGTCGCTGGGCGTTTCTATGTATCTAGCCAGTGAAGTTACGTTAGAGGGCAAGAACACAATAATTTCTAATACGTTAAATGGTGAGAAAACTCAGATTTCACATGCGGTGACCGTCATTGACTGCGCTCCGCGCATTGCAAATGATGATCTCTATCAGCAAGCCCCATTAGGCCAATCTGGGCGGATTCACGTGATTGGGGATGCACTTTCACCAAGAACTGTTGCTGAAGCCACATTTGAGGGTCATGCCATAGGGGCGTTTTTAGATTTGGATTTGGCAGTGAGTACGCTAGGCGGTGATTGAAAAGGCTCGTTTTTTACGCAGATGAAAAGTAGTTGATATGTATTAAGAACAGCACAGGATCGAGCAAAAGGGGACAACATGGATGCAGCAGCATTAGTCGATAAGTTTCTTCAATTTGGTGAAGATCGAAAAATTGAACAGATGCAAGCCATGATGGCTCCAGAAAGCAAAATTGAATTCCCAGGAGGAAAGCTTTTTAGTACTCAATCTGAAATGGTTGCAAATGCCAAGGGTAGATACTTATGGATCAAAAAGCACAGAGATCGCTACTTTGTAGGCGTTAGTGGGGATCAAACAACAGTTACTTCAATTGGAACTTTATATGGTGAGAATTTAGCTGGGGTGCCTTTTGAAGGAATTAGATATGTAGATGTATTTGTCATTGAAAATGGATTAATCAAGGAGCAAATGGTCTGGAATGACTTGTGCGAATCTGGAGTATTAGACGTTGCTTAACGTTAATTTATTAGGGAGAGATTAATTCATGGTTCAAGCACTTCAAGACATTAAGGTAATTGACTTAGCCACGCTTTTTGCTGGTCCGATGGCTGCAACAATGCTGGCTGACTTTGGTGCAGAGGTAATAAAAATTGAGCACCCAAAAAATGGTGACCCTGTTCGAACTCATGGGTCTAGCAAGAATGGTGTAGGTCTCTGGTGGAAGATGCTGGCTCGTAACAAGAAATCTCTTACTCTCTATCTTGGATCACCTGAAGGTCAAGAAATATTCAAAAAGCTTGTAAAAGATGCTGATGTTGTAATCGAAAATTTCCGTCCAGGTACTCTTGAAAAATGGGGACTTGGATATGAAGAGCTATCAAAGATAAATCCACGGCTAGTACTTGCACGAGTAACTGGTTTTGGCCAGATCGGTCCTTATTCAAAGCGTCCTGGATTTGGAACATTAGCCGAAGCAATGAGTGGATTCGCATCTATAACTGGAACTGCAGATGGTCCCCCAACATTGCCACCATTTGGTCTAGCAGATGGAATATCTGCGTTAACAGCTTCATTTGCAATCATGACTGCTCTTCACGCTAGGGATATCACCGGCAAAGGTCAAGAGATTGATTTGGCAATCATCGAACCAATTCTCACTGTGCTTGGACCGCAAGTTATTGCATACGATCAGTTGGGTGAAATTCAACAGCGTCGAGGTAATCGATCAAGCAATAACGCTCCTCGAAATACATATGTGACTTCTGATGGCAAGTGGGTTGCAATTTCAACGAGTGCACAAGCAATTGCAGAGCGAGTAATGCACCTTGTTGGACGACCAGAACTAATTAATGAACCTTGGTTTGCAAGTGGCGCAGAGCGAGCAAAACATGCCGACGAGTTAGATGACGCCGTAGGTGGTTGGATCAAGGAGCGCACTCGCGATGAAGTCATTAGAGAGTTTGAGCTTGCTGAGGCAGCTGTGGCGCCAATTTATGACATCACCGATATCTTTAAAGATGAACAGTTCGCCGCCTTAGAGACAATTAAAACTGTCCAGGATGAAGAACTTGGTCCTATAAAAATGCAAAATATCCTTTTCCGACTATCAGATACACCCGGAGAGATAAGAACTTCAGGTCCAAAATTAGGAAAACACACGGTTGAGATTCTGAAAAAGAATGGACTAAGCGATGAAGAGATCGCAAGTTTAAAGACAAAGGGTATTATTTAATATGGCCGAAACTCAGTATTTCAGGAGCTATCTCTACGCTCCTGCTAGTAAGCCAGAGCTGGTTGAAAAAGCATTTAACTCGCAGGCAGATTGCATAGTTATTGACCTTGAAGATGCAGTTCACCATGACAAGAAAGACGAAGCCCGCAGATTTGTTGTTGAGTTTTTATCCAAACCAGCCCCAAAACCATTCTTGGTTCGAATTAATGATCTCAATGGTCCTTGGGGGGTAACTGATTTAGAAAGTATCAGTGGCCCCAACTTGTTTGGAATTAGGATCCCAAAGACTTCATCGGTAGATACAGTAAGAAAAGCCTCAAAAATTATCGATTCACACAAATCCAATGCACAAATTCACCTACTTATTGAATCTGCATTAGGTGTAATCAAGGCTTTTGAATTGTCATCATGTGACCCAAAGGTTGCAGCAATAACACTTGGTGAAGCAGATTTGCTCTCAGATTTACGGGCGACAAATGATGAAGCGTTGGCATTTTCTCGTCTATCGATTCTGGTTGCGGCACGAGCTGCTGGGTTAAAACAACCATCACAATCAGTTTATGCAAATACAAAAGATTTAGATGGTCTCAAGGCTTCTACTTTGCGCGGTAAGGCAACCGGTTTCTTTGGAAGATCTGTAATTCATCCAAATCAAATAGAGATTGTAAACGAGATATTCACACCTACTAAAGATGAAGTAGAGCAAGCAACGGAACTTCTCAACGTGTATGACCAAATGCAAGCTTCTGGAAATAGCGTGATGGCTTTGCCAAACGGTGAAATGATAGATCCAGCCAATATTCATTATGCTAAATTTCAGGTAAATCTCTACAACTCTCTCAATAAATAGGAGCTAACATGACAAGTCCACTCATTCAGGCTGTAACAAATGGCGTAGAGGTCATTGACCTATCTCAACCTCTTTATGCAGGTATGCCTATTTCGCCGAATCACCCTGAGTTTCGACTTGTTTATATTCGCAGACATGGTGATTCTGTTAGAGCAGATGGTGGGTCTGCCGCAAATGAATTGATTGTCACAGGTGGACATGTTGGTACTCACGTAGATGCACTGGCTCACGTTTCGCAAGAGGGTTTACTTCATGGAAATGTTCCAATTTCAGATTGCTTCCAAGGTGGAAAGTTTATTTCACACGGCATCGACCAAATGCATCCGGTTGTAACTCGCGGTTTAATGCTGAATATTGCAGCTCTTAAAGGTGTCGACATACTTCCGGGTGGATATGCGATTACCGCTGATGATCTTGATGCAGAGTGTGCGCGAATTGGAAAAACACCAAAGCCAGGTGACGCAGTTTTGATTCGAACCGGATGGGGAAAGCTTTTTAGTGGCGATGCAAAAACTTATATTGGTCACGACTCTGGCGTACCTGGAGTTGATGCAAGTGCAGGAAAATGGCTAGCGGATAAAAAAATCGTCGTTACCGGCTGCGATACGACTGCTTATGAGCACATCGCACCTGGTAAAGGACATGCTGTACTTCCTGTACACCGCATACTTCTTGTAGATGCCGGAATTAACATTATTGAGCACATGAACTTAGAGGTTGCTAACGAAAAAAACATTAGTGAATTCATGTTTGTTCTTGCCCCTCTAAAAATTGTTGGTGGAACAGGATCGCCGGTTCGCCCATTGGCAGTTATTTAATGGAAACAATCGCACAGCAACTAGGACGAACTGCCTTTCAAATTACTCAAGATGGGCTTTCGCAGGAACTCCGCCGCGAAGCTTCTCGTCGGATACTTGATGTAATCGGTAACTCAATAGCAGCAACCAATCAACCCGCAACACAGGTAGTCAACAACATTGTTAAATCGTGGGCTGGACCTGCAGATTCATTTGCAATTGGCGCATCAAAATTGCCTGCCTCTGCAGCGGCATTGTTAAATGGCACTCTGGCACATGCAATGGATTTTGATGATACTCATCTGCCTTCCGTATTACATCCCAGCGCCTCTGTTGTACCTGCAGCCCTTGCTGTTGGCTCAAAACTTGGTTCGAAGCCAACGGATGTTCTAGATGCAATTACTTTTGGTATTGAAGTTACATGCAGATTAGGCATGGCAGGTTTTGATAGAAAATTAGGCAACTCTGTGTTCTTTGAACGTGGCTTTCATGCAACATCAATTTGCGGAACATTGGGTTCGGCAGTTGCTGCAGGCATGCTGATGAAGTTAACTGCCGATGAGATCACATCTGCTATCGGAATTTCGGCAAGTATGGGAGCTGGACTACTAGAGGCTAACCGCACAGGTGGAACAGTTAAAAGAATGCATTGTGGTTGGGCTGCACATGGAGGAGTCGTTGCTGCAGAACTTGCAAAGGGCGGACTAACTGGACCTCCGACTGTAATTGAGGGTCGCTTTGGGTTTATGCAGGCCTATTGTGGGGATCAAGTTAATCTTGATGAAATAACAGATGGATTAGGTTCTTCGTGGGTGCTTCCAGATCTTTTCTTTAAGCCATATCCATGCAATCACTTCACACATACAGGAATCGATGCCGCCCGAACATTAAAGTCTAAGGGAGTAACGCCAGATCAAATCCTAAGTATTGATCTTGGAGTTCCTTCTCCAGTTCTACGAACAATCGCGGAGCCAAGAGAGTCAAAAATTAAACCAGAGTCCGGATATCACGCGGCATTTAGTGGTCCCTTTACAGTAGCTGCTGCGTTCTACCGAGATAATGGTTTGGGATTATTTCACGAAGACTTTGAAGATGAATCCGCACATGATCCTGAGATTCTTGCACTTGCAGCTAAAGTCAACGTAAATGCGAGCGAAGAATGCGATGCAATATTTCCATTTCAGTTTCCTGCGATCTTAACTGCACACCTGAAAGATGGAACAAGCATGACTGAAAAAGTGCTTGTAAACCGTGGTGGTCCACAAAATCCGCTGACTGATGATGAGCTTGCATTGAAATTTGAATCGAATGTGAGAGCTAGCCTTAACCCAAAACAAGCCAGTGAAGTTGCACACACGATTTTTGACTTTGCCACAAATAAGACCTCTTTGGCTGATTTGGCTTCATTGCTTGAGCGGGTTTAGCAGACCTGCAAAAAGTTATAAATCTGAACTGGTCTGTGATTCTTTCCCATCTAGTTGCCTCTTGTAACCCCGGTTTGCATGACTTAAACTTTCGCACCTATTCACCTCGATAATTTCACAAGGGAGATTCGGCAATGGCTTCATACGATCTTATTATTAAGAATTCTCTGGTTGTCACTCACGATCAAGAGAAGCCATTGGCCGTTGATATTGCAATTAAGGATGGCAAGATCGTAAAGTTAGAAGCAAATCTTGATTCATCACAGGCAACAGAAACAGTTGATGCGGGCGGAAAGCTTGCATTCCCTGGTGTTGTCGATGCGCATCAGCATTGGGGTATTTATAACCCACTTGAAATTGATTCAGCATCTGAGAGCAAGGCTTGTGCCCAAGGTGGAGTAACAACAGCCATTTCATACATGCGAACAGGTCAGTACTATCTCAACAAAGGTGGTGCTTATAAAGATTTTTATCCGGAGGTTTTGGAAAAGGCTTCAGGTAAAGCTTATGTTGATTACGCGTTCCATCTTGCACCCCTTACAACTGAACACATTGGTGAGATTCCTGAGTTAATTAGCAAATTTGGTGTCAACTCATTCAAGATTTTTATGTTCTACGGTAGCTATGGTCTACACGGCCGTTCAACATCACAAAACGAATTTTTGATGATTCCCGAAGGTGAGCGGTACGACGTTGCACACTTTGAATTTGTGATGCGTGCAATTCAAAAGGCTCGCAAAGAGATGCCGAAGGTTGCAGATAGCATCTCACTTTCACTGCACTGTGAAACAGCAGAGATTATGACCGCGTACACAAAAATGGTTGAGGAGTCAGGTCGACCAAAAGATCTTGAGGCCTATCACCTTTCTCGCCCACCACACTCTGAAGGTCTTGCAATTACTATTGCTTCATACCTGGCACACGAAACTGAGTTGCCAAACATCAACTTGCTACACCTAACATCATTTAAAGCTATTGATGCTGCCATGAAGATGACCTTGGCATTCCCTCACGTTAACTTCCGTCGTGAAGTGACCATCGGTCACTTACTTGCTGATATTAAGAACTCAAAAGGTATTGGTGGCAAAGTCAATCCACCGCTTCGTCCAAGAGAAGATGTAGAAGCGTTGTGGGAGCACTTACTTGCCGGAAACATCGACTGGGTTGCAAGTGACCATGCTTGCTGTCGAGAAGAGACAAAGTTTGGCACTCCAAAGGAAGATGTCTTTGTTGCCAAGTCTGGATTTGGCGGCGCAGAGTACTTGCTAGCAGGTCTTGTCAGTGAAACTAAGTCAAGAAAACTGAGCTATCAAAAGATTGCGCAATTGACTGCGTGGAACTCTGCCCAGCGCTTTGGCCTTAACAATAAAGGTGCAATTGCAGTTGGATACGATGCAGATATCGCATTGGTGGATCCAAATGCTTCTTACGTTGTTAAGGCAGATGATTCACTTTCCGAGCAGGAATACACACCATTTGAAGGTTTCACAATAAACGCAAAAGTGACCGACACTTGGCTGCGAGGAAAGAAGATATTTGGTAATGGCAATGTGATTGGTGCTCCAATGGGTCAATACCAATCCCGTCCAACTTCCAAATAAAAATTGTCAAAGGAAAAGTAATGTCTGAAATAGGAGGCGCAAATGCGTGACATAGAAGAAATGCTAACTCTTGATGAACGATCAAGTGCAGATTTTATTCTCTCTTTGCGCAAAAGATGGGCCGATACCGTCTATCCAGCATTTGTAGAAGAGTTCAACAACTCTGGCAAAAAGATTAAAACCTCTCAAGAGGGAGAGATCACTCTAAAAACAATGGGTCTTTATCCTTGGTTTAGTCACTTAGAGCGCATCGGTCAAAAAATGATGTGGAGATTGGGTAGCGACGTTGTCTTTAGATGCAGTGATGAACTGCTTGAACAACTCAACTCTGCCCCACAAAAGGCCTCCGCGCAGCTAGAGCTCGATCCAACGCTGGAACTTCCCGAGTACTACACCGAGACTGATATTCATATGCAACCAGGAAGTTTCTACTCTAATGATCTCTCTGGATATGTGTATCAATTTGGTGCACGCATCGTTATGTTGCGAGATAACGATGGATATAAATTCCATAAGTTATTTGCACAGACTGCTCTTCCTGACCTTCCTGCAAAACCACGTGTGGTTGATATCGCATGTGGTTTTGGCAAGAGCACGCGTCCATTAGTTTCTCGCTATCCAGATGCAGAAGTAATTGGTGTTGATTTAGCAGCCCCTGGACTTAAGTTGGCACATGCTGAGGCTGCAGCCGATGGCGTCAGTATTCAATTTAAGCAGCAAGATGGTCGTAACGTTGGATTGCCAGATGGTTCAGTTGATTTAGTTACGGGAACAATGATTTTGCATGAGATGCCATCTGAGGCAATTGTAGAAACTGTTAAAGAGGCGACAAGATTGCTAAAGCCTGGTGGAGTTATTCGATTCTTGGAGTTTCAGCCAACAGGTGATCCTGTTCGTGATGCAACCGTTTACGAACATGCAGAACGAAACAATGAACCATACTTTCGTGCCCTGTTTGCAACCGACTTAATTGAGGTTTGTGAAAAGCTGGGACTCAAAGATGCCAAGTGGGTTGCATTTGATGAGCGCGCAGAAGGACTTCGTCCGCAGGGTTGGCCAACACGATCTGATTGGCATTTTCCATGGTGCGTATTACAAGCAACGAAGGTTGCCTAATGAGTGCCGAGTT